>DASTYM010000553.1:0-2850 GCA_035764995.1 Cyclobacteriaceae bacterium
TTGATGTTAAGTTAGATTACTCAATCCTCACAGCCGTACCACAAGCAGTAACCATTAACATGCTCCCGCCCGAACCGAGGGTTTCATAATCCAGGTCAACTCCAATAATAGCATTAGCACCTTTTCGCTGCGCCTCATCACTCATTTCGCTTACTGCGGTATCCTTGGCTTCGCGAAGTGTCTTTTCGTAAACGCCAGAACGACCACCAACGATATCGGTGATGCTGGCAAATAAATCTTTTACAAGGTTAGCACCAATGATAGTTTCACCCGAAACTAATCCGTAGTATTCAACAATTCGTTTTCCTTCAATGGTGTTGGTGGTGGTGATTA
The DNA here is from genome assembly GCA_035764995.1 of Cyclobacteriaceae bacterium. Taxonomy (GTDB): domain Bacteria; phylum Bacteroidota; class Bacteroidia; order Cytophagales; family Cyclobacteriaceae; genus UBA2336. The sequence goes on from DASTYM010000553.1 coordinate 334, forward strand.
ACATGTTGTTTGGTTTTGAAAGATGCATACAAATAAGCCGTGTTACCCGCTCTTTAACGTTTATCGGTCAACGAAAGTTATATTACACCTTGGGCTTTCATGGCGTTAGCCACTTTAATAAATCCTGCGATGTTGGCACCCACCATATAATTTCCGGGTTTGCCATATTCTTTTGCAGCAGCCAGTGAAACATCGTGAATATTTTTCATAATGTTCCAAAGCTTCTTATCCACTTCTTCACGTGTCCAGCTGGAACCCATGAAGTTTTGAGTCATCTCCAAACCCGAGGTGGCAACCCCACCTGCATTCGAGGCCTTGCCAGGTGAATACATCACGCCATTATCAATCAAAACATTAATACCTTCTATAGTTGTTGGCATGTTTGAACCTTCACCCAGCAACTTCACACCATTCTTCACCAGGTTGTTGGCGTCTTTAGCATTCACTTCATTTTGTGTAGCACATGGGAATGCGCAATCAGCTTTGATGTTCCACAAGGGATTACTGTCGGATTTTGCATCGATCTCTTTGTAGGTACATTTATACTTATCAGCATATTCCTTGATGCGGCCTCTTCGGCTATTTTTCAAATCCATCAGGAACGCAAGTTTCTCATTTGTGAAGCCTGCCTCATCGTGAATGAAACCATTCGAATCAGAAGCGGTAACGGCCTTACCTCCTAACTCAATAATTTTTTCAATAGCATACTGAGCAACATTTCCCGATCCCGAAACGAGACAGGTTTTTCCTTTCAGACTATCGCCTTTGTTTTGCAGCATGTTCTCGGCAAAATAAATCAGGCCATAGCCAGTTGCTTCCGGGCGAATCAAACTTCCACCCCAGCCAAGGCCTTTGCCGGTGAGCACTCCCGTAAATTCGTTTTTGATTTTTTTATAGGCGCCAAACAAGTAGCCAATCTCACGACCCCCAACACCAATGTCTCCGGCTGGCACATCTAATCGATGACCGATATGACGGGCAAGCTCTCCCATAAATGCCTGACAAAATTTCATGATCTCATTTTCCGATTTTCCTTTCGGATCGAAATCAGATCCACCTTTGCCGCCACCCATAGGAATGCCCGTGAGTGCGTTCTTGAAAATTTGTTCGAATGCTAAAAACTTGAGCACACTCGGATTCACAGAAGGGTGGAAACGAAGCCCGCCTTTGTAAGGACCAATCGCACTGTTCATTTGAATCCGGTACCCGCGGTTTACCTGAACTTCACCTTTGTCGTCAAGCCAGGTTACGCGAAATGATATAAGCCGCTCAGGCTCAATCATGCGCTCAAGTATTTTTAACTTTTTGTATTCAGGATTTCTATCCAACACAGGTAGTATAGAAGTAATTACTTCCTCAGCAGCCTGGATAAATTCGGGTTCATTTGGATTGCGACTTTTAACAAGCGAAAGGATATCCGAGTGGGCCATAAGGGTTTAGGTTTTCGTGACCAAGTTAGCAGAAGAACATGGATTGCAAACGTTTACAATAATCATTTTTGGAGGAATATGCTGTCGTAACCAAGGCTTTGTATTTTTGACCATGCAGAAAACAAAAGTTCATTCCGAAGGGCCGGTCTTATCAAAAATTGTAGTGGGAGCCTGGCGCTGGCATGCCGTTTCTTCCCAACAGATTGAGACATTGATTAAAACTTCACTTTCGGCCGGTATTACTTCTTTTGATCATGCCGATATCTATGGCGATTACAGTTGTGAAGAAGTTTTTGGGAATGTGCTGCGTGGTAACTCTGCGCTGCGCAATGAAATGCAGCTGGTGACAAAGTGTGGCATCAAACTTCTTTCTGGAAAAAGACCGGATCACTGGATCAAGCATTATGATACTTCCAAAGAACACATCATTTGGTCTGTTGAAAATTCGTTGAAGATGTTAGCTACTGATCGGATTGATGTTTTGCTGTTGCATCGACCTGATCCGTTACTGGATCCAACGGAAGTTGCGGAAGCATTTACAACTTTAAAGAAGCAAGGAAAGGTTTTACATTTCGGGGTTTCCAACTTTGCCCCATCAAAAATGGAGATGCTCCAATCGTATTTACCGTTTCCATTAGTAACCAACCAAATCGAGCTTTCACTTTTTCATCATCAGGATTTTCTTAATGGAAATGTTGATGACTTGATGAAAAAGAGAACAAGCCCGATGGCCTGGTCACCACTGGGCGGAGGGAAACATTTTGCCCGAGAGGACTCCCGTGGAGAAAACGAGGCGATCAATAATTCATTAAGAGGCCTTTCACAGCATTATCACTGTACGCCAACGCAATTGTTACTGGCTTGGTTACTGAAACATCCCGCTGCGATCTTTCCAATACTAGGTACAACAAAACCTGATCGAATTGAGGAAGGCGCCCAATCAGTCAATCTAAAACTGGATCGACAGCATTGGTTTGAGATGCTCAAGTGGGTAACCGGAAAGGATGTCTCCTGACAGAAATAGTCGAAAGATTTATTTTAATTTGCTCCGAACATTCTCGTCTTCATTTTTGTATTCACGTTAAAG
>DASTYM010000554.1:0-10777 GCA_035764995.1 Cyclobacteriaceae bacterium
GGCGCTGGACTGGCGTTTATAAGGCGCAGTCATTTCCGGAGCTCTATACTGTTGGCGATGGCGACATATTTCCGATAACACCAGCTCCCTGGCCGTGCAGCGGATACATTTATGAAAATGAAACTCTACAAAAAGTGAAAGATTGCGAGTGCTGTATTTGCTGGTCGTATAACTATAACACCAATGCATTGGCCTCCGACACCCGCTTTATCGAAGGGAGCAAATTCCAAAAAGTTGAAATGGGAAAAGTCGGGATAACCTCAATGAATTTTTATGAACGTTACCATGTAGAAGTTGAGCAATTGAGTGTTTCAGAAGAGGTACATAATTTCTGGAAGCTTGTAGAAGCGCAGCAAAAAGCACTTGGAAGTTTGTTTCAACCGAATGCCGTGAAAGTAAGAGGGAATATTAAATGTATCTCCAATCCTGATGAAGAGGCGTTAGGAATATTTTCAGTTTCAGCCATTTCAAGAAAGTCAGTATTTATTGAGCCGAAGGATATTCCATATCCCATGCCTGCCATTGATACGTCTACACTTGATTGCAGAATTGCATTTAAAAATGCGACCACCGAAAAACCTTTGTTTTGGTAATGAAGATAGCAATTTTAATCTTTGGGATTTTCCTGCTTGCTGCGGAAGGCCGATCAGCCGCAGGCGACCTGCCCAAACTCCACATAGCCTTTAACCAACCCGCGTATGTTCCTGGCGACACTGCTTTTTTCAGAGGATATCTTTTAAATGCCGGTTCGCTCGAGTACGTACCGGGCATGAACGTAGTGAATATTAAGTTGCTGGATCAAGAAAGTAATACACGCCTGTTCGACCGGGTTATATTTTTTGATGGCATCGGAATTAATCAACTTGTTTTTCCGGCCGATCTTCCATCAGGTGTTTATGATCTTGTTGCCTACAGCGATGAAATGATGAGGTCAAATGACCCGTCCACTTTTTTTCGTACAGCGATCATCATTGCCGGAAAAAGAGAAACCCGTTTCAAACAGGATGTAAAACCTGTTGACTCAATTAAGACAAATAAGACAAAAGAAGAAAGTGAATCCAATGTAATGGTTGAAGTTAACCTGGAACGTGAGTATGGCGTGCGAGCCCTTGTGCAGTTAGACGTGAAAGTCAAAAACCTGGCGTATCCAAAAAGCAAATCAGATTTCTCTGTTTCAGTTTTCAAAGAGGAATTATTTCCCTCAATTCCACCCAATAGTTTTTCTGGTAATCTGAAAGCAGCCAAACCAGGAAGCGAAAAATCCAATCCAAAAAAGGCCATTTATTTTTCCGGTAAGGCATATTTCACTGCCACCAAAAAACCGGTGCCTGATTCAACCCTCATTGCATTTTACCTGAACAAGCAAATGGTTGTCTACGGGTTGAACACCAAAAAGGGCGGCCGCTTCGATTTTCCACTTTTTATGGCACTGGAAGATGATGAAATCTTTTACGCCATGGAGTATAAAGGAAAATTGCTGAAAGATGTTAAAATTGATGTAGAAGATTATGCAATTGAATTAAAAGCGGAAATTCCGGAAAGTACAGGATCGGCCCCTGACCCATACACAAGCTTTACTGCTTTAAAAAAAACAATCTCAGGATCGTTCAAATACTTTTCGAACAAAAACAGAATTCAGCCTCCACATGTTTATGATGAGGAAGAATTTGAAGTTGACTACAACGTTGACTTGAATAAATTCAAGGAATTTCCAACCATGGAAGAGACACTCCATGAAGTTGTTCCCTTGGTGCAATGTCATAAAATAAAAGGGAAAACTGATGTCCGTGTTTTCATGTATACGGCCATGACAGCAAAGAGAAGCCCGCTTTATATCATTGATGGTGTGATGACGGATAGCACTGAATACTTTCTTTCGCTTGACCCCGGACAAGTAGCCACCATCGGTGTGATGAGATCAGAGTCAACACTGTTAAAATATGGAGCATTAGGAAAGAATGGAATATTGGTTGTTACCACCAAAGGAATTTCAGATAACTCAGTACCAATAAGTTCTTCAGTACTTTCTATAACGGGTGTAAATAAGAGTCATAAATATCCTGAAGTGAAATACAACACCGAAGCGAAACGCACAAGTCGTGTTCCTGATTTAAGAACTGCGTTGCATTGGAACCCCCGCGTGGTCACAGATCAGCAGGGTAAGGCAACCATTCCATTTTATACCGGAGATGTCACAGGAACTTTCCGTGTTCAAATTGAAGGCATCACAGTGGATGGCTATCCGTTTTTTTACGAGACTCGCTTTAACGTATCAGAGAAAAGGCATTAGCACTTGCTCCATTTTCCTGCCGGAGTGATGCAATGATCCAGCGGGATGTCGGTTGAAGTTGTGCCACTGATTTCCTGCTCGGGTTCAAAAAGAGAAATACCACACTTGATACAGCGACTGTTACAGGTAGCCAGGAATTTATCATAATACCCTTTACCATAACCAACCCGATGACCTTGCAAGTCAAAGGCAAGAAGCGGGACTAACACCAGATCAATTTTTTCAGATTCTGTGGGTATTCCCTGCTTGGGTTCCTGAATCCCCCAATCGTTGGTTTCAAGTTGATGAAGACCTTCGAAATAGAAATTTTCCAGCTCGCCTTTTTTACTGTTTACTTTAGGGATTGAAATTCTGATATGAGGAAATTCTCTCCGGATTCGATCAATAATCAACCACGTATCAACCTCTCTTTTTGAAATGATCGGAAGAAATACATGCATGACCTTGATGAAGGAGAGGTCAATACCTGAAAAGAAGTTTTGGTAAAGCTGAAAATTACGTTGACCATAATCGGCCTCTGATAACGACTGACGCTTTTCTAAATATAGTTTCCGCAGTTCCTGCTTAGTCATGGTACATCAGCACATTGAAACGGAAATCGAACGGATCGAAGTGCTGAATTAATTTCTCAATAAATTTCGGATCCTGTAAATAGAAATTCAGAAAATTATCCGAGCGCTCCTGTAATCCTCCATTCGGAAAAAGCGAATCCTTAACAGTACCTACCTGTGTGAGTTTGTCGGACTGAAAACGCTTTTCTGCTCTGAGTAGTTTGCTTTCTATTTTCTCTAAACTTTTAATGGCTCGTTGCGTCTCTGCCCCTACAAGGGGTCCAAGGGTTTTATCAATTTCTTCGGCTTGCTTTCGAATGGTCTGAAAATAGATTTCGATGGCTTCCTTTTCTCCGTTGAGCTTAATTTTATTCTGTGCAAACTTTGAGGCATAGTGATTGAAAAGCTGATCTTTTTCCATGAAGAGCTCATTCAACTCCAGCCCAGTTTTTTCGAATTTTCTTTTCGTGGGAGCATCCATTACCATCGCAAAATTACGAGGCATTAAAATCGGGAATGGTGTTTTATAATGTTTGAAAACTTCTTTCAACTGCAGCCAGTACACTACTTCGGCAGGACCTCCTACGTACGCGAGATTTGGAAGAATGACTTCCTGGTATAAAGGTCTCAGAATAACATTCGGGCTGAATTTTTCGGGAGAATTTTCAATGTTGGATTTAAGTTCAGCACCGCTGAAGGAGATTGCGGAATCAACAACCGTGTATCGGTCACCTGATTTTTCAATTCGTTCTCTTAACCCATCTTCCAGGTAAAAGAAATTCACTTCGCGGCAGAAAACCTGGGGCTTGTAACCCAGCTTTTCAAGCTCGACATTGGTTGCGTCAACTAATTTTTTTGAGCTGTTGCTCTCCAGGTCATCATGAATAACATGTTTGAAGAGTGTTTTTAAGGCTCTGGAATCTCCATCCACCACCCCTAAACCCTCCGAACCAAAAAGTTTGTTCACATAATATCGCACCGCATCACCAAGGGTGCTGTGTTTCAAATACGCTTCACGAAAAAGCGTGATATCTCCGGGAACTTCTTTCAGTAAAGACTCAAGTTCTTTTGGGTTGAACCTTCCAACAGCGCCTTTTTGATTGGAATTCCATGTGTACTTTTTTCCCTGAAGTTTAAAATATTTGATCTCATCAAAATCGTGATCTTCTGATGCCATCCAGTACACAGGAACAAAATTATAATCAGGATATATTTCTTTTAATTTTTTGCACGCGTTGATAACCGTAACAATCTTGAAAATAAAATAGAGCGGTCCTGTAAAAATATTGAGTTGGTGGCCAGTCGTAATGGTGAAGGTCTTCTTATTACCGAGTAACTCAATATTCTTTTTTACGGATTCTGTGATGGTATATTTTTCATACTGTTTTTGAAGTACTTGTACAAGCACCTCACGATTGGCCTGCGGAAATGATTCCGACTTTTCTTTAATCTGATCCTTAAAATTTTTGATTTCCGGAAAGCGGTTGTAGAACTTCTGAAGCTGTGGTGCTGGTTCAATATAAGCGAGAAAGGATGGAGAGAACGAACGGGTTTCAGCTAAAGAAATTTTCTGCAGCTTCATGGGATCAACAACAGGTGGATAGGTAGTACATAGTCTTTAGTCCTTAGTCCTTAGTCCTTGTCTTCCGATCGTTAGTCTTAAGGTTACTAATACTCAGGACTAAGGACTAATTACTAAGGACTAAATTACAACGACAATTACTGGATAAAGTTCCGGAAATTACACAACCTCTCCGGTCAGGTCAAATTCGGTTGCCTGGGTAATTTTGGCATTCACGAAATCACCAATTCTGCGGTAGTTAGCGGTGCCGTCAATAATAACTTCATTGTCAACTTCGGGAGAATCAAACTCGGTACGGCCAATAAAATGACCCCCTTCTTTTCTGTCAATTAATACCTTTTGCGTGGTACCAATTTTCTGCTGATTGAGTTCAAGTGAAATGCTTTGTTGTAATTCCATCACGGCATCGGTGCGCTCCTGTTTTACTTCGGCTGGCACATCATCGGCCATCGAAAAGGCATGCGTATTTTCTTCGTGTGAGTAAGCAAATACACCCAATCGCTCAAACCTGGATTTCTCAATGAAGGTCATCATTTCCTGAAATTCTTTTTCGGTTTCACCCGGATGACCGGCAATCATGGTGGTGCGAATAGCAATGCCTGGAACTTTCTCGCGAATAGTTTGCAAAAGCTCCTCTGTTTTTTCACGTGTCGTTCCTCTGCGCATGATCTTGAGCATGTTCGATGAACCATGTTGCAACGGGATGTCAAGGTATTTGCAAATATTCGGACGTTCAGCCATTACATCAAGCGCATCCATGGGAAAGCCAGTCGGAAAAGCATAGTGGAGGCGAATCCACTCAATACCCTCCACATCAGATAAATTTTTTAACAGGTCGGCAAGACTTCTCTTTTTATAGAGATCAAGTCCGTAGTAAGTTGAGTCTTGAGCAATCAGTAAAAGTTCTTTTGTTCCTGCTTTCGCCAGATTTTTTGCTTCCAATACAAGTTCTTCAATCGGGCGTGAAATATGGTTGCCACGCATGAGTGGAATTGCACAAAAAGAGCATGGCCTGTCGCACCCTTCTGAAATTTTTAAGTAAGCATAGTGACTTGGATTGGTAAGGATGCGTTCGCCCACCAGCTCGTGCTTATAATCAGCCTTGAAGGTTTTCAGTAATCGGGACAGGTCACGCGTTCCAAACCAGGCATCTACTTCCGGAATTTCCTTTTCAAGATCATCTTTGTAACGCTGCGAGAGACATCCTGTTACGTAGAGTTTATCGACAACACCCTCTTCTTTGGCATCTACATAGCGCAAGATGGTATCGATGGATTCCTGCTTGGCGTTATCGATAAACCCACAGGTATTAATCACCACCACGTTGGCATCATCCTGCGCAGATTCGTGGACGGCATCAATTCCGTTTCCCCGCAATTGTGTCAAGAGCACCTCTGAGTCCACCAGGTTCTTGGAACAACCCAGTGTCACAATATTCACTTTTGTTTTAACGTTTCCTTTTGTTTTCACTTCATCTTCCCGTCAAGGTTGGCAAAATTACTAAAAATAAACCGGCCGTGGGTTTCCACTTGGAGCCCAAAAACTATCTTTACGCGATGAGAAACTGGTGGTGGATTATTTTCATGACAGGGCTTGCAAGTTCGTGCCTGGAGAGTGTGGAGTGCGTCAAGAGTGGAGATACTGCACTTATTATTAGCTTCAAAAAGCTATTGGATGGAAAGGCCGACACGGTGGTTCTCCTGAATGTAGCAGCGACCGGGTCTGACAGTGTTTTTTATAAAACAGAACCGGATGGATTGAATACGCTGATTGGTTCTGCCACGCTGTCGGTCAATCCGTATGCAAATGAAACGGAGTTCACGTTTGTATTTGAGTCAGAACAAAAGACGCTCAAAGTTGGATACCGAAATGAAGTCCGGTTTATTTCAGAAGAGTGTGGAAGCGACCGGGTGCAGGTTGACCTGACCATCCTGGAGACGCAATTTGATTCGGTACGGGTTGTGAGTAGTGTTTTAACAAACGAAAGACATCCAAACATTGAGATTTATAATTAAGATAATCCTGCTGATTTCCCCTCTTAGCCTGTTTGCTCAGAATGCAGACTCGGTGAAGAAGGTTGTGCCAAAGGAAAAAAAGAGTTTTATACCTACTGGAATTCGTGTTGGTATAGATGCCGTCAGCCTGATCAGGACATCAATCGGAAAAGATTTTAGCGGCTATGAATTCAATGCAGATGTAGATTTTTACCGATACTATCTGACTACAGAGATTGGACACTGGGAGCGAAACTTTGCAACCGATGAAGAACAATACCGTAATGATGGTAATTATTTCAGGATTGGGGCTGACATCAATTTTTTACTGAAAGATCCTGATAAGAATATGTTCTTCTTCGGCATGCGCTATGCAAAAAGCTCGTATTCAGAATACCTCACACTGACAACTGAAGATGCTGTGTGGGGACCCTCCACAACGAATTATTCCAACGAGAATTTACATGCCACCTGGGGCGAATTTACCACCGGGCTCCGGGTGAAAATGTGGAAGTTTTTCTGGATGGGATACACGGCACGACTTAAATTCAGATTGAGAACAGATGCACCTGAAGAACTTATCTCATACGATGTTCCTGGTTATGGAAAAGTCGGTCAGGATAATACTACGTGGGGATTTAATTATCAGATCTTATTTAGAATCCCATTTAAGAAGGAGAAGGCGATCAAAAAAGAGGACCCAGGCAAAGCGGATTAACGCCACTTTGGTCTCCGGTTATTTATTTTAACAATTGTATTGGAAGAACTTCTATGCTTTTGCATAAGCGCATGGCACGAATAACTATGATTCTTCTTTTTCTGAATCCCTTTACTAAAAGGATTTTTTTCGGTTTTGACGCCCGCCTCGGCAGTAGCAACAGACAAGAGTATGCCCAGCAAAATGACAATTAATAACAGCAACGCGCGCTGTGCTGTACCGCTAATAATTACTTCTGGTTTTTTACTAGTCATGCTGGGATTACTTTGACAATGTAAAGGTCAGTTTGTTTGAGATTTTTTTCGGTTTGAATTTTGTCTCAATCCTACATTCGTGCGCTTACCGTATTGGCAATGCTCAATGCAAGCTGAATGAAGAGAAAGTGCTCATTGCAACCGTTTGAAAAAAACGTTGACCATATTTATGGGTGAGAAATGAGCAATGGCTAAAGCATTACTTCAAGACCAAATTTCCTTTGGTTTACCATAATGCCACAATTTCTTGCATGAAAGAGTCCATAGAGGTTCCGGGTGACATTTATTTTTTGAAGAGGGAATCCACAAATTCAACCTTGTTGAATACTTGTAGATCGTCTACTTTTTCACCTACCCCGATATATTTAACTGGAATTTTAAACTCATCTGAAATTCCAATTACAACGCCACCCTTGGCTGTTCCATCGAGCTTGGTGATGGCCAATGCCGATACTTCGGTGGCTTTCGTAAACTCGCGTGCCTGGATCACCGCATTTTGTCCTGTACTGCCATCGAGAACCAACAGTACTTCGTGTGGAGCATCCGGAATTACTTTTTGAATGACACGCCTGATTTTTGACAACTCTTCCATCAGGTTGACTTTTGTGTGAAGCCGGCCGGCTGTGTCAATGATGATTACATCGGCTCCCTGATTAACGCCTTCACGGGTAGCTTCAAAGGCGACAGCTGATGGATCGGTATTCATTCCTTTGCTTACAACGGGAACGCCAACGCGTTCGCCCCAGAGTTTTAATTGATCAACCGCGGCTGCACGAAAAGTATCAGCAGCACCCAATAATACATTTTTTCCTGTCTTTTTGAATTGTGCTGATAACTTACCGATGGTGGTTGTTTTGCCAACCCCATTCACACCCACCACCATAATCACGTAGGGCTTTTTAGTTTCAGCAAGCTGGAAATCAGAAAGATCGGTCGACTGGTTTTCTGCCAGTAATGATGCAATTTCTTCTTTGAGGATACGATCAAGTTCGGATGCTCCCAGGTATTTATCGCGCGCAACACGTTGTTGAATACGTTCGATGATCTTTAAGGTAGTGTTAACGCCAACATCGGAAGAAACCAAAATCTCCTCGAGGTTGTCAAGTACTTCCTCATCCACGGTCGATTTGCCAACCAGGGCTTTGCCCAGCTTACCAAAAAAGCTCTCGTTGGATTTCTGCAATCCTTTGTCAAGAGACTCTTTCTTTTCTTTTGAGAATAATCCTCCTAAAAATGCCATGGTACAACTTAGTGAAATTAAGACCCCTTCTGCAAGGTGTTGGTCTTTGGATGGATTAAAAAAAAAGTCCCACAGGGGGACTTTCACCAGATCTTTTGCTTAAGTAGAGACGCAAGATTTTGCGTCTCTACTTCTTAGCCAAAACCTCTTTTACAAGGTCAGCAGGAACGATTTCTTCTTTAAAAGTATACGCGCCTGTTTTTTCAGATTTCACGGCACGGATCACTTTTGCGTAGCTTTTTCCGTCAGTCTTCTTTAAGGATGCAACAACTTTCTTTGCCATGATTACTTAATTTCTTTGTGTAACGTAACTTTTTTCAACACCGGGTTGTACTTCTTAAGCTCTAAACGCTCAGTAGTATTTTTGCGGTTCTTCTTGGTGATATACCGGCTCATGCCAGGTAAGCCAGTAGCCTTATGCTCTGTGCATTCTAAAATCACCTGAATTCTGTTTTTGCTTCGTGCCATGATTTCTACAATTTATAGATTAAGCAAAAAGTCCTTTTGCTTTAGCTTCTTTTAAAACGGCTGAAATACCATGCTTATTGATGGTCTTAATAGCCTTCGTGGATACTTTCAATGTTATCCAACGATCTTCCTCAGGGATAAAAAAGCGCTTTTTCTGAAGATTCGGGTAGAATCTACGCTTCGTTTTATTGTTCGCGTGAGAAACATTGTTTCCCACCTGAGGCCTTTTTCCTGTGATTTGACAAACTCTAGCCATGATATTTCGGTTTACCCCTCAAAAAAGGGACTGCAAATATCGGGAAAACACCCCCAATAATCCAAATGCATTTTTTAAATAACCCACCTATTTCACCTCCCCATGGCATGGAGGGGGAAGGACAGGGTGTATCAGTTTATCATGATTTTTCGGGTATAGCTCTTGCCGGCAATAATAAAATATAGCAAGTAAATCCCTTTCGAATATTGGTTCAACTGGAAGTTGTATTCCTGAAAGGCTTGAAAATAGAGCGGAGCAGCCACCTGCTGGCCAAGGGCCGTTAGCATAAGCATACCCCCCGGCTGATTAACTCTGATGGTTAATACAGAAGTTGCTTTAGGAACAGGGTTAGGGTAAACATCAATGATAGGGCTCTCAGTCAACTGAATGCTTTCATCTGGTTTTAAAATATGAATGCCTCCCTGGGTGTTCCCAACAATAATAGCCGGTTTGTCGGATCGAAAAATATTGGCAACAGTTGGCCATACGCGACCTCCTAGATTTTGGGAAATATAGGTCTCTTTAATAGGGTTATAAAGGATGTCAGTCAACGCTCCCGTAGCATCGGTCGCCTGACGAAAGTTGTTAACGATTGAGATTTTCCCAACCTGATCGCCTAACAGGAGATCTGCATTTCCATCATTATTCAAGTCGGCCACAGTACAGGCCAGATTTTTCCTAAGTCCATTGGAACCCAGCCCGAGATATGATTCATCCATTAAAGTATAATTCGGGTTGGAGGCAGTTTGGGTATTTTCCCAATACTCAAGAGCACCATTTTGTTTTCCAACCAGCAGATCATTTTTTCCATCGAGGTTAACATCGCTGACGCAGATATTTTCTGCAGGAGCAACAATAAACCCCGTTCGCACAATATCGGGGGAAAAGTTAGCGCCAATACCGTTGGCGTTCGGGAAATAAAACAACTGCGAGTTTCCAAATTGGGTTGAAGCGGTAAGCACCAGGTCGATTTTGGTATCACCGTTCATATCGGCAAAGGCAATCTTGAGGTTTATAAGGTTATATGAACCAATGCCATGGAAATCAGTGTTGATCAACTTAAAGCTGGGGGCCGACTGTGTTCCGATGTTTTCGAAATAAGAGATTGAACCGGAAAAATTGGTAGTGTAACATGCTATGAAAAGATCAAGGTCGCCATCTCCATCGGCATCAAAGAAGGCGGGTACCGAATTGTCGCCCACATCGATCATACTGCGTTGTAAAAAATTGCGAACAGGGGAGGCAAATGTGGGTTGTTCTGTTGTACCGGTATTTTTATAAAACCAGACGGATTGCCTGAAGTTGGTTTGAAGAAACTCCCGGGCAAAAATGTTTGGAGTAGCAATCAAATCTTTAACACCATCAAAATCAACATCCTCATAAAAGGATGTCGGGTAAGTAACCATCAACGCGGGAATGCCTGA
>DASTYM010000555.1:0-2736 GCA_035764995.1 Cyclobacteriaceae bacterium
TGGAAAGTGACTTCCATTGGATGTATCCTAAAACGATCCCCTCAAGAGCTCCTGCAGTAATCAGTATTAACACAATCATGAAAGACGTTGAAAGCGATGAGGTTGGGGGAAAGCTGATAAATAACAAACGCCCGAGGGCAGCGGCCACCCCAATTCCAACCAGCTCTCCTAAAGAGTAATTCAGAATCCACTTATTCCACAAGATTTTTCTGAAAGCCATACTACTTATGAATTTCTCAGCTTATTGTGGGTGATTAATTTCCACTAAATTTCTACCGGAATATTTTTCATGGAATAAGTCCAAACAAGGCCCTTGTTATGATTGACCACATCTTCAGCAAGGCTTCGATTCAGCAGGTGAGCAAGCCCTTTCCTTCCGTGTGTGCCAAGCGCTATGAGGTTGGCTTTGACAAGATTTGCAAACTCCATGACCCCAAGTTCCTCTTCCATTGAATTGAATACGTTAAGTGTATAGTCCTTTAACATGAATCGCTTGGCAAATGATTCAAGTCGTTCGCGTGTTACCTGATCAGGTGTAAAATTCAATGGTGTGTTGATCCACACAACATGCAGACGAGCTTTGAAGAAATTTTGAAGCGCCTTGACTTTCAAAGTCAGGTCTTCCTGTCCTTCGATATCAAGCGTGTTAGGAAACACAATATTTTTGATCGGACCTTTGTAGTATTCTTTCATGATCAACACAGGCACGGGTGAATTTCTTACAATTTTTTCAGCATTTGAGCCAATAAAAAACTCCCTTGCCCCGCTGGCACCGTGAGATCCCATTACGACCAGGTCGATGGATTTTTCCTGGATGAAATCCTGAATCATTCTGGATACAGCTCCAAACTGAACCTTAAAAGTTACTTTAACCCCCGCAATTGAATATTTTGAAGTTAATTTTTTGAAATGTTCTTCTGCCTTTTCTTTCAATTCCTTTAAAAGTGCTTCTTCGAAACTCAATACCGGCATCAAAACCGAATCATGAAGTACAGGTAGCTCCACAACATGAAGCATGTAAATTACACCTTTCGATTGGGCTGCCACGTCCAGTGCAAACCGATACGCATTAACAGCCGGTTTCGAAAAATCACAGGGAACGAGTATCTTTTTCATGGTATGTTTTTTTATTAAAAGTATTGAGACCTGACTTCTTCATGCATGAGGTCAATCACTAACAGTCATGATTTACGTCATGAATTGCAATTTTTCAGTGGATGTTTTCCTATTGATGAAAGACGTACAATGGATAATTGCAATAATTGCTGATACTTTTTATTACACTCTTATGGAATAATCTTTTAATAAAATTGGATTGAACCGAGCATAGCGCCAGGACATCTGCTTGATTGCGCGACATGTACGAGTTTATACTTTGGGCAATTTCGTCAGACCTGATTGTATCGAATTCATATTCGAAATCATTGTAAAAGCGCTTTAAGTCTGATTCTACTTCCCTCAGATCTTTATTCCATTGCCTGCTATAAGGTTCAGCCATGACCTGAAGGATCTTCAGTCTGCACCCTAACTTTTTGACGAATGGCGTTATCCCGCCAAACGGCAGATTTTTTTCATGGAAATAATCAAAGGCGAAAATGAGCGACTTTATTTCAGAGTAGACGCAGTTCGCAGGGATGAGGAGGAGTGGAGTGCGTGTTTTAAGTGTGGTGTTGTACGTATTGCTGCCTGTAAAAAATTGATAGAGGTCATCAGCACCGTTTGAGCCCATTACTATTAAATCATATGATTTGGCTTTTTCATTGATGACCGAACTAAGTTGCCTGCTGCCCAATTCGGTTTCAGCATAGCATGATATTTTGAATGCCTTGCTAACCTCAAGGCTTAATGAGTTCAGTCGTTCGGCTATTTGCGTGTAGGCGATTTCGCCTCTCAAAACTTCTGCAGGCGCCAAATCAAAAATTGATTCAACGTGGAACAATGTTAGATCTGCCTTGATCGCCTGTGCAAGCTTAGCAGCATAGGCTACAGCATTGCTCGCTGTATCTGAAAAATCGGTTGGACAAAGTATCTTTTTCATAACAGTTGAATTAGTTACCTGACTTGTTGTCTTTCTTTTCCTGTTTCTCCAGTTTTTTGAAATATCCGCGGAAGAGGACATGGGATCTCATGGCTTCCATGTTTTCATTAAGCCTTTGAGTTCCTTGCTCGAGATTTCTGGCAGAATTGAAAAGGCTCTGCCTCAGGGACGTGTCACTCAGAATCAGTCCGGCAGTTCCATCACCCTGTTTCATACCGTCTACAACCCGCTTCAAGTCTTTCATCATGGAAGAAGTTTCGCGACTGGCAACCTGAATTTGTTGAACCGAATAAGTCAATTGGTTTGACAATGTTGTGTCGGAAAAGAGTTTGTAAACGGGGCCGTTCCCGTTCTCAAGGCCTGTGACTATCTTATTTGCGTGGGCGGTGACCTCTGCAGTATTTGCTCCTGCTTTTTTAAAGCTAACAACGGCTGACCTGAGATCCTGTGTAACGGTGGTGTCAGACAGTAATGTCCAAAGACTTTTACTACTGTTTAATTTAACTGAGATTTCATAGAGATTATTTGTAATGCGCTCCATGTTATTGTTTGTTGTGCTGAGGGTCCTTAACATTTCGTCAGTCTCAACGGGTTTTCTGGACATGAGAATATCATTTACCTCGATCGGCTCACCAGGTGCTGAAGCTGAATTAATATTGATCAGTTTATTTCCCATCAAACCATCTGTGCCAATGGAT
>DASTYM010000556.1:0-12833 GCA_035764995.1 Cyclobacteriaceae bacterium
GATGAATGTTTTAAAACCAACTGCTTCTGCTGCCTCACTGATACCCAGTGTGCTTACACCTTCCTTTGTCATGTTCGACAACTGCCTTAAATGTTCCAACGAAAAGGATTTTCCATAGTATTTTGCGACCATTCGCAAACACGTTGGCCCACAATCCATTTGATCCAGTTGGCGGTACGTGGGAAATTTTTTCATTTAGGGAGGTTGTTACCGTTATAGAAAGGGCAGGCTCATAATGGTGGAATTAGCCTTCAAAATAGTCACCACATTTTTTAGTAAATCTAAGTTGTTGCTCATTGTTGAAACCATGTACTTCAAGGTCATTACACAATCTCGAAGGTATGAATCGTGCATGTTCTTGTCAGCCCTCGTTTCGATAGAACGTGCAGAATACTGGCCGGAAGGTGTAGATAGACGAAACGAATACATGCTCCTTTATGCCATACAAAATACAAAAAAATAGGGGCACGGATTATGAATTTATAAAAATGTTGCCAAGCCTTTATTTTTTTTTAACCTTTAACAACAATCCTTTTGCACTGAAAACCATAAAAATAAACGGAAGCGATTTTATGAAATGTGAAAAAAGCTAGGTACCACGTTCAATCAAACTTAAAATAACGATGACCATCAAAGAAAATGACGAATGGAATAGTGACAAAATATTGGAAGATATTGAAAGTAAAATATCCCAACATGTGGTAGATGACATTTCTCTATTTTATGGTAAGTCAGGTATTTGCATTTTTTACTTTGAGATGTTCAGGCATTTCGGGACCCCGGCTTATTTAGGTAAATGTGAAAAACTGATCGACGAGATCGTTGGCGCCCTAAAAGATCGCAAAACCGACTACACCATAAGTCGCGGGCTGGCTGGCACTGCCTGGGCTTTGGACTTTCTCAGTAGCCGGGGAGTTGAAATTGATACCCAATATAAAGCGGACATAGATGCTTTGTTATATATTAATTCATTAAGAGCATTGATGAACAGATCGGTTGGTTACTTTGATGGATCGTTGGGTACTGTTTTATACGCCGCCAATCGACTGCCAGATGATAAAGCGACCGGATTCCTGTATCAGTATGTTGCGGTAATCAAGAGTAAAATGAATCAGAATTTGAACCTGCCTCCTTGGGATTATTTTGATAGCATTTCAAAAGATTCAAGTCATAGTTATCCGACGACACTTGAAAGCAGTGTAGGAGTTTCCGATCTCGCTAATATTTTGACAACAGTATTCAAGAGGGATTTCTTAAAAAATGAGATACCCAGTTTAGTAGACCGTGCGCTAACCTGGTTGACCTCAGTTCATGCGACTGACGATGCATATGGCCAAAAGGCAATACACGCAAATCCTGTTTTGCATAGCGGAATCCTGCGAATAGCTTGGACATTCTGGAAGGCTGGCGTTGTCTTTAAGCAAGCAAGTTGGAAGTCGCGTGCCTTGCTGCTGGTAGATACGCTAGTGCAGCTTAGTAACAAAACTGAAAAATCAATGCTCGATGCGTCATTGTTAACTGGTACTTCGGGAATTGCACATTTATTTAACCGGTTTTATCATGAAACAGGTGATGACCGATACCTCTTCCAATATTTGTATTGGAGTAAAATTACCTTAGATAAAGTCTTTGATAATAAACGGCAGGATGAGAAGCAGTCACGATTGTCGTTCAATAAAATCGATGTAGAAAAACCAATCGAAACAATGGCTGGTATTGCTGGTTTTGGAATGACGATATTATCCAAGAATAATATCACAAGATTCGATTGGGATGAATGTCTACTAATAACTTAGGCCCCCATTCAAAATCATGACAATCGCCCCAAGGAATATTGGTGTGTTAGAACTTTCGCTGCTGCGGTTCAAAACGAGTGGTTTATGTAACCTGTTCATCACTCCAAGTTAAGGAGCAGTGTCTCCTTCAACACCGACGAGTAGGAGTTACCGTTTAGATAATCCAGGAGGACTAGTCCAACGCCAGCCATACCTTCCAAAACACCCAATTTTTCAATCCAGGGATCGTCTGTTTCTGGACGATAAAATTTAATCAGCGGATTTTGACCAGGTTTTGCAAATTTTAAAGTCTCAGCAATCCAAAAATCACGAACCTTGTAACAATCCTCATTGCCAGTGATGGTCCCCAGAATTTTGAATAGAAAAGCAATCCCTGCTGTTCCATGGCAAACGCCAGCATCCAATGTAGGATCCTGAAGAGGATCAAGTCTAGTCAAAGAATGTTGTAAGAGCATCTTTGACTCTTGAATCCATAATTCATTTTTGAATGTGGCACCTGCAAAAGAGAACATTATTGCAAGACCTAAGTCGCCGTAACACCATGACAAACGCGAGGGACCTATATTTCGTTTAGCGGAAATAAAGTTGGGATAGACTGAATTGTATTTTCCGCTTTCAAGCTTTGCCGATAAGATCCAAGTCACGCTTTTCTCAACGATTGGAGCAATTTGCTCCTGACAGATTCCCGCATGGAATATCTTTAAAAGCATCATGACAACACTTGGAACACCATGAGACAAACCCAATCCATAAATCGGGGCGTCATCTTTGTTTTCGGATATTAGATCTTTCCATTTAACACCGGTTTCATCGCGAGTCTTTACAGCACTTAGCTCGCGAACAAAATTTTCCAAAAATTTCTTTGCATTCTCTCTCGGGAGCCGAGAAAGAGCTAAAAGTGCAACCCCGCCAGAAGCATGCAAAAAATCATACCTGCCCTTCTGAATTTCACTACGACCAACAAGGAATAATTTATTCTCTATTTCATCGAACAACTCCTCACTTTTTTCAATTATTCCACTTTTCATTATCCTATCGACCACCCATCCGACTCCCGCAAACCCGTTACAAAAACTGTAAGGAGTTCCGGATATCCCAAGAGCGTCCACGGATTTTGTGATCCGATCTACACAGATGTCAAGATATCGTTCTTCACCGGTAAATGCATACAACTCGTTGTAGAACAGCGCGACTCCAGCGTTACCAGTAAGCAGCCCAGCTCCTGCGAGTTTGCTGCTTTGCAGGTGCGCGTCGATTGCCATTAAAACATCCCGGACCTTGTCTTTCATGATTTTGTGGTATGTTGAACTAGTCCTTTTGGACTAGGACCTTATTCAGTGAAATGCAGTTTATCGACAATTGCGGCATTAAGTAAATAAACTTTTTGTAAAAGAGGGCAATAGATGTACCTTAATTTCATCGAGCCCAGTAACTAAAACCATTAAACAAAAAGTTTATGAAAAAGAGTAAAGAAGTCAATCAGCGAAAATCGCTATCGTTGAACAAAAAATCACTCATGAGTCTCGAGCGAAATATCTCCGCTAATACAGGAGGAGATAAAATGGTTCAGGGGGGCAGTGGTGTAACTCTACCGTATATGTGTACAGACACTTGCGGAACATGTGCTGGTCAAGGAACTTGTGATATAACAGGGTGTATGACTTGCTAGTGATTGAACATTTTATTTGTTCTTCAGTATGGATGACTACCACTGGTCATCCATATCTTTTGTGGACACAAATGATTCGCATTTCCATTAAAATTTCCTTAGATATTTTTTTCATCAGTAATTTTTGATTACGAATTTATGTACTAAAAAATTGCTAGCGGCTAAACAGCGTCCGAACTTGTAGAGCGTCGAAACTTCTAAACCATCATATGCAGTCAGATAATAATGAAATGTATCCATAAATGACTGAAAGTATTTACAGGCCATTCGAAGATTTCTTCTTGCGAGTACCTATCTATCCCGTTAATAATTTTTTCAGCCTTCCCAATGAGATTGAATCAGTAATAGGGGAGATGCTTGAAAACGATCAATTCATGACGGCTCTGTACTTGGGCTCACCCAACCTGTACAGGGAAGCAATTAATCTAAAAGAAAATCAGGCTCTAGCAGGTGAATCAAAACTCTTAAGGGCCATTCTAAAGTACTGGCTTCGAATGTCAACTCGTCCTACGCCTTTTGGAATATTTGCTGGAAACGCCATGGGCAAGCTTCATGACGATACAAAAATCATAATAAACCGAAGTGCAGAGCATTATGTCCATTCAAGAGTAGATATGTACATACTGGGTCTAATGTTCGAGCATATAAACAGAGATGTGGCTATTAGAGATCGCATTAAATTCTACCCCAATTCTAGTATCTTTTTAGTGGCTGGCAAGTTGCGTTATCTTGAATACAAGTTAAAATCGTCAGACCGCATCTATTCAATCACAGAAGTGGAGTATAGCTTGCCCTTGAAGACAATTGTCGAAGGGGCCAAAAATGGCGCACGTATCTCCGAGTTAGTGTCATTAATCTGCGACGATGAGATAGGTGAATCAGAAGCATATGAGTTTATAATTGAAGTGATCAACAGTCAGGTCCTTATTAGTGAATTGGATATCAATGTAACGGGAACTCCTTATATGCAATACTTGATAGATAAGCTGACAGATATTCCTGAGGCGAAAGTTTATTTATCGAAGCTCAATCAAATCGCAGGCATTTTAAATTCGTCACCATCGGTTAAAAATTTCGAGGAAATAAAAAAATGTGTTTCTTCGATGATTGAATTACCAGGTGAAAATCCACATCTTATCCATGCGGATTTATTTGTTTCCACGACTTCTAACACTCTCAGCAAATCACTCGCTCAAAACATTGTCACAAACTTTGAAAGATTATTTCAATTGTTACCCAATAGTGAGCCAAATCGAATCACTCAGTTCAGGGAAAAATTTCTGGAACGATACGAACATAGGATGGTACCGTTGATGCAGGCACTTGACCCTGACATCGGTATCGGTTACAACCAGTTGGCAAACCCAAGTTTGGGCATACCTGGACTTCTCGACAAAATTCAATTTATTGGAGCGGGTTCCCCTGAAAGAGAACAGCTTTCTGATTTTAGTAAATACATCAATTACAAACTTTACGAATGTTTCAATAACGGAAAAACTGAGATAGAAATCACTGACGATGACATCGAAAGGTTTTCATTTAAGGGAGAGAAAACAATCCCTGATGCGATGTATGTGAAAGGGGCACTCATTGAAGACTCCAATTCGAAATCACGTAAAATCATGTTTGAATTTAAAGATTTCAACCCATCTTCAACCGCTACATTGATTGGACGGTTTTGTCATGGCCGTGAAGAATTTGCAAACAAGGTGTTACAGTATAGCCGGGAAGAAGAATCCTTTAACAAAGATGCAATCTGGGCAGAGGTCGCGCATGTAAATAATATCCGACAGGTAAATATCAGTGCAAGGCCCGTCTTAAGGGACTTTGAAATTCCATACCTTTCAAATTCAGTCGTAAGTAATCATTTTAAAATCTACGTAGATGATCTTTATTTGAGAGTAGTTAAGAAAGAGATAATTTTATGGAGCAAAAGGCTGAACAAACAGGTCATTCCCAAACTAACCAGTGCTCACAATTTTAGAACCGGAGTTCCCGGTTACACTTTTTTATGCGATCTCCAATTTCAAAATCTCTACTACGATAATTTCTTTCGATGGAGTGAAATAAATGAGTCGCTTCCCTTCCTTCCCAGCGTCATTTATAAGAATGTTATTATTACCAAGGCCAGGTGGAAAATTAAGCACGATGGATCCAAAGCATTAAGCAAGTGCCCTAACGATGAGTTATTAACCTATTTTAGAGAACTTTCAACTAGGTTAAAACTGCCTCGATTTGTTATTATTTGTCAAGGTGATAATGACATGCCTATTGACATGCACAATATCCACTGCCTCAGAATACTTGCAGAGCAGATGATTAGAACCCATGAGGTAGTTCTGCGTGAATTTTCCCACGCACCTGAAAATTGCGTCGTGAAAGACGTTAACGGCCTTTCGTTCTCTAACGAAGTGGTAATACCAATGACTAAGGCAGTTAAAAACGAAAACCGGGAATTTCATAATAAAGTCCCTAATGAAGTAATTCAGAGACATTTCGTGGCAGGCTCTGAATGGCTGTACGTTAAGATATTCTGTGGTATTAAAGCTGCAGAGAACCTGTTAATCGAATCAATAAAACCATTTATTGATTCGCTGATTAAACGGCAAGTGATTGATCAATGGTTTTTCGTTAGATATACTTTGCCTGATAATCATTTAAGAATAAGATTTCATGGAAAGGGTATGTTCTGGAGTAAGGTGATTGAGGAATTTAACCTGTTACTGTATCCAAAAATTGCGCAGGGTAGTATAGACAAATATGCAATTGATACCTACGTAAGAGAGATTGAACGTTATGGTTCAGACACCATGCTTGCCGGAGAGAAATTTTTTCACATTGACAGCGATGCTGTGCTAAGCTTTTTAGATGTCGAGACGACTTTAGGTGATGAATCCCTGCGGTGGATATTCGGACTCAGAGGAGTAGATGCTCTGCTAGATGATTTTGGATTGGACCTTACTGCAAAAAAGGGGCTTTTGAATATGGTCAGAGACGGGTTCTTTAAAGAGTTCAAAGGAGACAAGCAATTGAAGGTGCAATTGGATATTAAGTACCGAGAGGAGATGAAGAAAATAGCCAGGTACATGAATAAACAAAATGATTCATTAACAGAATTTGAAATGTTAGCACCTATTATTAATGAGAGGTCTAAACAGATGCATTCGGTTGCGAGTGATGCAAAAAAATATTGTCAAAATGAGGTTAGCATAAAAGAACTTATAGCAAGCTATATTCATATGTTCTTAAACAGATTGTTCGCATCCAATCACAGAAAACAAGAGTTGGTTCTCTATTACATGCTTTCAAAATATTATGAATCGCAGTTGGCCATGGCGGCCACTCAATCAAGACCTGATTTTGCGGTAAGTGGCAGATGATTCTAAAACTAATTAACAAATTCCGCTATGCCCTTTGATGAATATTTTTCGGCAATTTTCTGTATCAACTTAAAGTCGAGAACTGACCGATGGGAGGAGTGCACCTTAGAGTTTGCGCAACAAAAAATTGAGAAAGTTATCAGGGTAGATGGCGTTCAGGGGATCCCTCCGGAGCTAAAGAAGTATGGGGGAATGGGTGTGTACTCAAGCAGACAAGTAACAGAAACCGAGGAATTTTCTAGAAAGCGACTGGAGGGTCGGATCGGCTGTTTAATGTCGCACTTAAAAGTGATCAAAAAGGCAAAGAGTGAAAAATTGAATCGGATTCTTATTCTGGAGGATGATGTTCAGTTCGTATCAAACGTTCAGTCGCGTTTTAACAGTATCATTCCTCGGATTCCTGAAGAATGGCAATTATTGTATTTAGGTGGAAATGAAAAAGGAGTTCAAGAAAGAGTTAATGAAAGTATTGTTAGAGTTTCCAATATGCTGATGGCGCATGCGATTGGAATAGACGCGTCCGTGTACGATGAACTGATAGATCTACTGAGTGAGTGCCGCGTGCCAGTCGATACGTACTATGCAGAATTGCAAAAAGAGCATGCCTGCTTTGCTGTTGACCCATACCTGGCTTGGCAAAGGGCGAGTTGGAGTGACGGAGATCAGCGATTCAGAATTTATGACTTTGAGAACAGGATGCCTTTTTTGGAAGAGATGTTAAAAACGAAAACTCAATAATGAGTCAATTGGGTAACCCACGGGCTTTTGGAGTAATAATCCGCAGTTCTTAAGTAACCGAAAATGCATTTGAATTATGTCCTAAAAAAAGTAATTTAGAAAGAAGTAGTTGGCCAAAATCGTCTTTCAGATATTCGATTGATTATACTGTTTTTATGTTAAAAAATTATCTTCTTGTTGCGCTTCGCAACTACCAACGAGCCAAGTATTATTTTGCTCTCAATATCCTTGGGCTCTCATTGGGGATAACCTGTTTTATCACGCTGTTTCTTTACTACAAGTCCGAGGTAAGTTATGACACATTTTTTTCGAACGCGGATCGGCTTTATAGAATAACAACTTATTTCAAGCAGGATGACCAGGAAATAAAATGGGCAATTACAAACGGCGGCCTTGTTCCGTTATTAGATGAAAAAGTGGCCGGTGTAAGAGATGCAACCAAGTGCCTCAGGGTTCAAGCCAGCTTGGTCTTTGAGATTAAGAACCAATCGTATTCCGCACCTCAAGGCACTGGTTTCTATGCTGATGGTAATTTTTTAGACATTCTGGATTTTCCCTTGGTGCAAGGAGTAGACAGCACTGCACTACAAGAGCCAAATTCCATCCTATTTACTGAGAGAGCAGCGTTGAAGTATTTCAACCGCACAAATGTTCTTGGTGAGTCCGTAGTTCTAAAATTTCCGACTGGGGATATAAACTTAGTCGTTACAGGTATACTGAAAGATGTTCCTGAAAATTCTCACATGCAGTTCCAATATCTTTTGTCTTTTAAGACACTTCCAGATTGGGATAGCTATTCACATCCGGTGAATGGTGGTTTCCCTTGCTATGTATACTTCAAAACAGAAAGCAGCATGACCGACAGTTTGCTTCAACAGCGCATAGACGCCGAAACGAAGCCTGTATATGGAGAGGCAAGACATTTTCCGATTCAGAGGGTGACTGATATCCATTTCCATGCAAGCACTTTATTTGAGCACGCAAAAACCGGAAATTTTGTTCTTGTGAGAATTATTGGAATTGTCGCAATATTTGTCCTGATAATTGCTGTTATCAACTATGTAATCCTCAGTACGTCGCAGTCGATTCGCCGATCAAAAGAAGTAGCGATAAGGAAAACATTAGGCTCCCGCGCTGCAAACTTAACAAGTCAATTTTTAATTGAGTCGCTCCTGCACTCCTTGATCTCAGGATGCCTTGCACTTATTATGGTAGAGATGGTATTAAGGTTCGTGTTCCCTGATCTTTTTAGCTTAAATCTGAGCCTTTTTGATTCTTGGGAAAATATTCCAATTCTGTTCGGCTTATGCATTCTCACGGGTTTATTGTCAGGTTTGTTTCCAGCTATTCAAGTTTCAGAATTTAATGTCACTCACGTATTGAAAGGACAGGCGCTATTAGGCCGAATGCGGCGTTTCAGCTTAAGAACTGTACTAGTTACACTCCAATTCGTGTTCACTATTTCCATTATGTGTGGTGCCCTCACGGTATTAAGACAGTTATTCTATCTGAAAACAAAAGATTTGGGATTCATAAAAGAGATGACAATCAACGTTTCTCGGTCACCAGATATTTCAGATGCGGAATGGAGTTTTTTTAAAGATGCATTGTCAAAGGAATCGGCCGTACAGTCCGTTGGAACCACGCTGTATAAATTTATTAGTGACTACAATTCTGCAAGTATGTATGTTATCGATAATGCTGCGTTGGACACAGTAGCACTAAAGGTTCAATGGAATGCCATTGACGAAAATCTTATACCCACTCTGAATATGCAAATTGTCGAGGGTCGAAATTTTTCAGAAGATATGGCGAGTGATTCTGAAGGTATCATCATAAATGAAACCGCACGCAAACAATTGGGGATAGGGGGCTTGGACCAAAAGAAAGTGATGACGTGGTTTTTTGGCGGTAGACGCGGTGCAATAATTGGCGTAGTAAAGGATTTCCACACTCAAAGCTTCGAAAAGAAAACTTTACCGATTGCATTTATAAGGCATAGAACACAATTTCCGGGATACAATCTTGTGGTTAAGCTTAAAACTGGTGATTTCGCTACTGCACAATCTATCCTACAGAAACGCTGGAGGGAAAGTGGGATTCAGTCTCCGATTGAATTTTCCTTCATCGATGATTGGGTGGCTAATCTGTTCCGAAAAGAGCAACAACTTAGTCAACTTATCGTAGCTTTTGCCGTGGTGTGTATTATAATATGTCTGTTAGGTTTGCTCGGCCTTGTGAATTTTACTGCGTCGCAAAAGCAGAAGGAAATGGGTATTCGAAAAGTATATGGCGCCACTGTGCGCAGCCTCATACTTGATATGAATAGGTATTTCGCTCCTCTTTTAGTGATTGCATTTCTTGTTGCGATACCGCTATCGTTATGGGGAATTAGACAATGGTTAATGACATTTGCATATAAGGTGGATGTGCTTTACTCTGATTTTTTAATTATCTTTTTAATATTCATTTTTTTTATAGCTACGGCGATTTCGCTACAATCGTTGAAATATGCTGTGCAGAATCCTAAGGATATATTGGGACAAGAATAAAATGATGCAAACTTTGCGGTAAACTTAACAGGGGAAGGCCGGTATGACGTGGAACGGTTGCGCGAGTGAGATAACGTGTGTTCACTAATGACTTGCTTCATTTTTTATATCTCTCTTACTAACGAAGCGTTCATTTTTCCAGATTTGCTTTTTCATCTTCTTTCTAAGGTGTTTAGCCCCTTGTTAGGCGTACCTTTTTTCTTCCTTTTTTTCTTAAAGAATTTCCTGATCTCGGCATGCGGAGTCAAAGGGAATTTTTTAGGATCTCGACTCATAAAACTTAACTTGGCGTTTTCGCGATTAACAATAGCATATTTCGACATTTGCTCAATCGCTTCTCTGACGTAGTCTTGAACCAAGGGAGGCAACCGCCTAAGCATGGTTGCATATTTGATATCCTCTGTGAAGTTTTCGAAGTCACTTGGGTCAACATTTTCAAAAAAATAGATTGGATGAACCCCGCACTCGTCTGCGATTTGCACTAGCATTTCAATACCGGGGGTAAATTCATCTCGTTCCCATCGCGAAAGTTGCGATTCATCAACGTCCAATTTACCTGCCAAAGTTTTCTGACTCATTTCCGCGTGAACGCGCAATAACCTTATATTTTCACCTAAACTCCAGTCTTTCATAACTTGACAAAAATATCAAAAAAGGGACACTTTTTTGGCTTACCTGCCCATATTTCTTGACAGATTTGTCAAGTCGATTGTTTGAAATCCGCCTATTCATTTATTTCATTCTGTCATTACGAAATCATCGGCCACATGGAAGAAGACTATCTTTTTAACAAATACTTAGAAGCGCTTGAGCGCGATAGGGCAAAAAATCAGGAGGTAATTCGTATGGCCTTTGAGGTTAGAGACTATGTCATAAAGCTGATAAAAACAGGAAGACTCACGAAACGCGAGGCATCGGCAATTCTTGGAATAACGCCAAAGACTCTGACGAGAAAAATAAAAACCAACAACCTAATTTTTGACGAGTGTATAGATTTAATAGACGCATACGTCAGAAAGAAGGAGGGAAAGGCAGGCGACGTTGTCAGCAACAAAAATGTTAAACGCAAAAAACAATAAAGCAATGAGATCAACTACCTACGGATTTACGGACACAATCGAGGCATCCCCTACTAGGAGAGAGTCTATCCCGTCAACAAGGTTGTGTGAACCCGAAATTGAGTTTTGCAAGTTAGCTGAAGTGGTCAATAGAATGATTCATGCTTATAGAAATTGGCGAGACATAACTATTTCATGGAACTGCATGCCCTTGCTATTTCGAAGCAAATTGGATTCCCTGGTTGATGCCATGTATCTCGCAGCCATTCGCGAGCTGGTTCGTCATTCAAGAGAACAGTCTGACCAATTTGTCTACCGTGCATGCATACTGTTCCAAGCAAGAGTTACCCCGCCATCTCTATTGGTAGCACTAACAAGCTTTACTTCTTTCAAGAAGTCGTGGCAAATAGTTCAGTCGAGTCACAGGCATTTCATATTCCAAGGAGACTTAACTCTCGAACAGGTTGAATCGCCGTTATTGGAGGACCATCATCAACTGAAAATTGATTTCTAGTGAACGCCTTTAGGATATCTGAAGATTGCACCTTCGTATCGAAGGAACTTGTCTTGCAACACGTTTCTGCAAGTACGGTAAACAATGGGATTTCCATTTATAAAAAGGGTGATTCTAAAAACTGGGCAATAATTGAACTTCAAAATGGAGAATTTCTTCAATGGGAAACCCTATCAAAATTAGTCAGACAAAAAGTTGGTGATATTGAGGATGTACTCACCGCTGCACTGTTCGCTGATTCGGAAAGTGACGCTCACGATCCAGTAAATGACATCGAACTAATACTTGACTTAGCTTTTACCCAGTCAAGAATCTATGGCAGGTACTTCCATACTTATCAGGATAGGTACTACTATTCTCACGAAGTTCATATCTACGCAAAGATGCATTCGTTCATTGATTCAGTGATCCTTCTGAAACAGGGAGGGGGATACGCTCTAAAAGATATCCATAAAGCAATATGCGGCCTGGCGAGGAAACGTACATTTTATAACTTCAAAGTTGGATCTTTTGAGTACTTCAAAGACAAAATAAATTTACTGGCGAAAGGCGGAGTCGATTCGTACGTCATTCATGGGAATAAGCACCGCCCGAAGGAGTACAATATCAAACTCACCTCATTTGTAAAAAAGCAGCTTGTAAAATTTTACGTTCAAAATTCCCCGCGTAGACTAAGTTATCCTGAAATCACAGAAGCAGTCAATGTCGAAATTCTGAAGTTCGGCTACGCGAGTATTCATTTATCGACCACAAAGAAATACTTAGGCCTGCCGGATATTCAAAATCGTTTCAAGCCTTTTCGCTTAGGCAAGGAGTGGGCCAAGAAGCACCTCGATCCCTTCCTGGTTAGAGCCCATCCACTATACATTCACGATAAGTGGGAAATTGATGGGACAGTACTTCCATTTTACGTACTCGTGAACAATAGAATAACACGTCTGTGGCTTTGTATCGTGGTTGACGTCCACTCGCGAAAAATCATCGGCTACGGAATTGACTATCATGAAACATCAAATCTTGTTTTCAACACCTATCGGATGGCAATAGTCAACTGTCGATGCCTTCCATTTGAAATAGTTCGTGACAATGCAAAAGCATTTGATTCAAAACTCATTTGCGAATTAGA
>DASTYM010000557.1:0-10819 GCA_035764995.1 Cyclobacteriaceae bacterium
AATGGCCGTTTCATCATAGGTATCCTTTAAAAATTTTGAGAATTGATCGAGGTCGTTTTTGTACGCTAAGGAAGTGTGAGCACTTACCCTTTTTTCGTATTGAAGATATTTGAGAAAAGAATCAACCATTCGGTACTACACAAACCCGTCCACCGAATGTAAAAAAATAATCCCCTTTAAGAAAGACCTAAAGGGGATCGTTGATAAAATGTCTATAAAAAAGGCAGATTATTCTGTTTCTGCTCTTCTGAGTTTCTGGATATAAGCAGCCTTCTTGATTTCGGTTCTGCGGGTTACAGATGGCTTTTCGAAAGCCGTACGTGACCTTAATTCCTTCAAAATACCGGTTTTTTCAAACTTTTTCTTGAAGCGCTTCAGAGCCTTGTCAATTGATTCGTTCTCTTTAATGTTGATAACTAACATGTTTTCTTCTATTTGGGCTGCAAATATACTAAAAGGCTACTTACTTATACAAATTACTTCAAAATCGTACGGGAAATAACCAATTTCTGGATTTCTGAAGTCCCTTCGCCTATCGTACACAGCTTGGCATCACGGTAGTACTTTTCGGCAGGGAAATCCTTGGTGTATCCGTAACCCCCGAAGATCTGAACACCTTCGTTTGCCACGTCCACTGCCACTTCGGAAGCATATAACTTGGCCATCGCTGATTCTTTATTCACATTGATGCCTTTTTGTTTTAAATCGGCCGCGCGGTAAGTCAGCAGACTGGCGGCTTCAATTTTTGTGGCCATGTCTGCAAGTTTAAAGGCGATACCCTGGAACTTGGAAATTGGTTGGTTGAATTGATGACGCTCATGTGAGTACTTCAAAGCGGCTTCAAACGCACCCTGCGCAATACCCAAGCTCAGGGCAGCAATAGAAATCCTTCCGCCATCAAGAACTTTCATAGCCTGAATAAATCCGTCACCTTCTTTTCCGATCATTTGAGATTTGTGAACGCGGCAATCGGTAAAAATTAGTTCTGCAGTTTCAGAAGCGCGCATTCCCAGTTTATTTTCCTTCTTCCCGGCAGAAAATCCAGGCGTTCCTTTTTCAACAATAAAGGCGGTCATGCCGTGGGAATCACCTACTTCACCCGTGCGAACAATCACTACCGCCACATTGCCTGATTTCGCATGTGTAATAAAATTTTTAGCTCCGTTAATAACCCAGTAATCACCATCCTTTACCGCAACTGTTCTCATGTTACCAGCATCCGATCCGGTGTTGGGTTCTGTTAGTCCCCACGCGCCAATCCATTCGGCTGTAGCAAGTTTGGGAAGGTATTTTTGTTTTTGTTCTTCATTGGCATGTTGAAGAATATGCCCGGTGCACAAGGAGTTGTGAGCGGCAACGGATAGCCCGATTGAACCATCAATTTTTGAGATTTCAGCAATCGCTGTCACATATTCAGGATATCCAAAACCTGCTCCGCCATATTCTTCCGGAACCAAAACGCCCATCAGCCCAAGGCTACCCATCTTTTTGAAAACCTGGATTGGGAATTCCTGTGACTCGTCCCAATCCATCATAAAGGGCTTGATTTCCTTGTTTCCGAAGTCTCGGATCATCTGAGCGATCATCTTTTGATTCTCGCTCGTTTCAAAATTTACTCCTGTTAATTTTTCCTCAGTGGCCACCATAATTCCTGCTTTAAATTTTTTAAGGGACACGAAGTTAGGTCAAATTTTAGATATGGCAAACGAATGTTAGTTTGTTTATTCTTTAACCTACTGTTAAAGGAACTTAACGGGTTCTAATAAAAGGATTATTTTTGCCTGCTTTTTGGTAAAGAAAATATGAAAATAGCAGTAATAGGAACCGGATATGTCGGATTAGTAACAGGGACTTGCTTTGCAGAAACAGGCAATACCGTAACCTGTGTAGATATTGATGAGAAAAAGGTAAAAAAACTCCAATCAGGTCAGGTAACAATTTTTGAATATGGCCTCGAAGCTATGTTTGAAAAAAATGTTCACCAGGAACGTCTTTTCTTCACAACAGACCTGGCAACAGGAATTAAAGACGCAAAAATTATCATGTTGGCGTTGCCCACACCTCCTGGTGAAGACGGTTCAGCGGATCTTCAGTACGTATTGCGCGTTGCAGAACAAATTGGTCCAATGTTAAAAGACTATACAGTCATTGTAAACAAAAGCACTGTGCCTGTTGGTACTGCGGAACTTGTAAGAGAAAAAATTGCAAAAGACGCGAAGGTAGAATTCGATGTTGTTTCCAATCCCGAGTTTCTACGAGAAGGTTTAGCAGTTGAAGATTTTATGAAACCAGAGCGTGTGGTGGTCGGTACGAAATCTCCTAAAGCCATAAAAATAATGGAGAGTTTATATGCACCATTCATTCGTCAGGGAAATCCTGTCATTTTCATGGATGAGCGATCATCGGAACTTACGAAGTACGCTGCCAATGCTTTTCTCGCTACGAAGATTACATTCATGAATGAAGTGGCGAATCTGTGTGAAAATCTGGGAGCAGATGTTGATTTGGTTCGCAAAGGAATTGGTACCGACAGCAGAATTGGTAAGCGTTTTCTGTTTGCAGGGATTGGTTATGGAGGCAGCTGCTTTCCGAAAGATGTTCAGGCGCTGGCAAAATCTTCAAAAGATGCCAATTATGAATTCAGAATTTTGGATTCCGTAATGACGGTGAACGAAAAGCAAAAAACCAAGCTGATCAGTAGTATGAAACAATACTTTAATGGATCATTAAAAGGAAAAACGATTGCCATATGGGGGCTTGCTTTCAAACCGCAAACGGATGACATCCGTGAAGCACCATCATTATACAATATTCAAGAGTTGCTGAACCTCGGAGCAATCGTAAAAGTGCATGACCCGGAGGCAATGGAAAATGTTAAAAAGATTTTCGGTGATAAAATTCAATACAGCGAACATCAATATGACATACTTAATGACGCTGATGCGTTACTGATCGTTACTGAATGGCAGGAATATCGAAATCCGGATTTTGATAAGATGTCTAAGGCAATGAAAAACAAAGTCATTTTTGACGGACGAAATCTTTACGGTTTGGAAGAAATCCAGGAACAGGGATTTACATATTATAGCGTTGGCCGAAAAATAGTGAAAGGAAAATGAATAGAAGAAGTATACTTATAACCGGAGGAGCCGGATTTATTGGTTCGCATGTTGTTCGTCTGTTTGTTAACAACTACCCCGACTACACAATTGTCAATTATGACAAATTAACTTATGCGGGTAATCTTGAAAACCTCCGTGATATTGAAGGCAAACCCAACTATCATTTTGTTAAGGGGGATATCCTTGACATGGAGCTTTTGCTGGAAACTTTTAAGAAGTATAAAATAGACGGTGTACTCCACCTTGCTGCTGAGTCACATGTAGATCGCTCGATCCATAATCCGGACGAATTTGCAGTTACGAACATTATAGGAACGATCCGATTGTTAAAAGCTACTCAAACTGCATGGCAGGAAAACTATCAGGGAAAGTTGTTCTATCATATTTCAACGGATGAAGTATATGGTTCAATTGATAGTGGATATTTTACAGAGACCACATCCATGGATCCACGTTCCCCATACTCTGCCTCAAAAGCCGGCAGTGATCATTTCGTGTTAGCATTCAATAACAGCTATGGTTTACCAGCTGTCATTAGCCGGTGTTCAAATAACTACGGACCTTATCATTTTCCGGAAAAACTAATCCCCTTGATGATCAATAACATCATCAATAATAAACCGTTACCGGTGTATGGTAAGGGCGAGAATGTTCGCGATTGGTTGTTTGTTAAAGATCATGCACGAGCAATCGATGCAATTTTTCATAAGGGGAAATCAGGAGAAGTATATAATATCGGTGGCAATAATGAGTGGAAAAATATTGACATAGTAAAATTGTTGTGCCGCATCCTGGATAAGAAACTTGGTAGAGCAGAAGGAACATCCGTGTCATTAATCACCTATGTAAAAGACAGACCAGGACACGATTTGCGCTATGCAATTGATCCGTCAAAAGTGATTGCTGAAACGGGTTGGAGACCAGAAACCACGTTTGAAGAAGGTATTGAAAAAACGGTGGATTGGTATCTTGAAAATAAGCAGTGGCTTCAAAACGTAACTTCAGGATCATATCTTCAATACTATTCAAACATGTATCAAAACCGATGAAAGGAATCATTTTAGCAGGAGGTTCTGGAACACGACTTCATCCATTGACCCTGGCAGTAAGTAAACAATTAATGCCGGTTTATGACAAACCGATGATTTACTATCCTGCATCTGTATTGATGATGGCAGGTATTCGTGAAATTCTTATTATTTCTACACCCCATGATCTTCCGCTTTTTAAAAAGTTATTAGGTGACGGAAAGCAATTTGGATGTGAGTTTTCCTATGCTGAACAACCTAAACCGGAAGGTCTCGCGCAAGCATTTATTATAGGTGAAAAATTTATTGGGAAAGATAGTGTTGCACTTATCCTGGGTGACAACATCTTTTATGGTTCGGGACTGGCGAAATTACTTCAGTCTTGTTCAGAACCAGAAGGTGGAATAGTTTTCGCTTATCACGTTCATGATCCGGAGCGGTATGGTGTGGTGGAGTTCGACAGCCAGATGAAAGCAATTTCAATTGAGGAAAAACCAAGTCAGCCGAAGTCGAATTATGCTGTACCCGGACTTTATTTTTACAACAACGAAGTAGTCTCCATATCCAAAGCACTTAAGCCAAGTCCAAGGGGTGAGCTTGAAATCACCGATGTCAACAATGTGTATCTAAAGAAAGGAAAACTAAAAGTCGCACCGATGAGTCGTGGAACTGCCTGGCTTGATACCGGAACTTTTGATTCACTGATTCAAGCTGCCAATTTTGTCCAGGTTATTGAACAGCGCCAGGGATTAAAAATCGGATGCATAGAAGAAATTGCCTACCGCATGGGCTTCATTGATCAGCAACAATTATTAGCATTGGCAAAGCCACTGGAGAAAAGCGGTTATGGTCAGTATTTGAAAAACCTGCCTCAATACTACTCCTAGCTGTACTGTTCCCTGCGCGCACCCTTCAATTCCCTAAAGGGATCAACGCGCTAGAGACAACTCGATTTGAAGAACCTGAGCGCAGAGGCGGTTCTCCCTTTAGAGTAAGAGGGTAACGCGGAGGCAAGCAGCACTTACTCGTTATAAATCACATGCAGCACAGTTGTACCCACAACACGCAACGTTTCCTTACTAATGATTTCCATATTGTCTTTCCTGGTATGATGAAAGTCACCAAAGCTTGTGGTAGGATCATAACTGATAATATCAATCATGGGAATTTTCCCTAACTCGTTTACAAAGCGATGATCATCAGTGATGAAGCCCGTTTTTTCCTGAAGGAAAATATGGGAGTAACCTAAACGCGAGGCCGTGCTCCAAACTTTGTCCACAACACTGGGCGCATACTCAACGGAATAACTTTCTTTCGCGAAGTGCGCATTCTTTCCACCCACCATGTCAATCAGGATACCATACGAAGCTGTGTAGTTTGCCTGATGTTTATTCTTCGACCAATGCTGGGAGCCGAGACACCACCAATCGGATAAATTTTTTGGTAAAGGAGTTTCTCGCTGCTGGTCACCGGATTCGCCCCAATCTTCTCCATCAAAAAAGATAATGTCAACACCCACGTTCAGTAGCGAGTCAGCCCTAATCAACCTCGCAATTTCCAATAAAACACCAACACCGCTAGCGCCATCGTTTGCCCCATCAAATGTGGAGTTAGGCTTTTCAGGATCCTTATCAGCAAAAGGACGGGTATCCCAGTGGGCAGCAAGTAATATTCTTTTTTTCTTAGTTGGATAAAACGATGCGATAACGTTCCGAAGATTAAGTTTTTGATTGCTGTAGGTAGTTCCTGAAAAGTGCTGCTCAACCACAATTGCACCTCTTTTTTTTAATTCGTGAACTAAATAATCTCCGGTTTTTTGATGGGCCTTCGAATTTGGAATTCGGGGTCCAAAACTCACCTGTTTCTGCACAAAAAAATGGGCCGAATCCGCATTAAAAGTGGGAATCGAGGCTGTTTTTAGTACTTTTTCAGATTCGCTCTTCAAGTCTTTATCCTTTTCATTTGCGCATGAGGCCAGACCAAAAACCCCAACCATAACCAAGGCAAAAACGAAAGATCTTATTTTCATGTGATCAAATAGCAAGAAATTTAAAAAGTCCTATGCCCTAAATTCCGGCCTACCGGCAGGCAAGTTTGTAAATCCTAACCTGTTTTGCGAGAATACAAAAATAGTTTACCTTTGCACCACTTATACGAGTTAATCAGTAGAGGGGACACAAGTCCCCTCTTTGTTTATAGACATTTTTGATCGGGATTTATGGATTTGCAGGACTCTTTGGCAGAAATCAGAAAATTGGCTGAGTCTTTTCTGAAGGACGAAAGTCATTTTGTGGTGGATGTGATCGCTTCCTTCCGGTCAAATCCGAAAAAACTGCTTGTTATCCTGGATGGAGACAAGGGAATTAACATTGATGACTGTGCTGAAATAAGCCGGCAGCTTTCGGCAGCCCTCGATACATCGAACCTGATCGATGGCGCTTTTTTGTTGGAAGTATCTACTCCCGGATTGGATCAGCCTTTAAAAACTAAGCGCCAATATGTAAAAAATGTTGGCAGAACTGTAAAAGTTAAGTTGAAGGATAAAACAGTAGAAGGAAAACTCGCTGCTGTCCGCGAAAGCGCCATTGAAGTCATTCAACAAACCGGTAGCGGTAAAAAGAAAGAAGATAAAGCGGTTGAAATTCCGCTGGAAGAAATTGACAAAACGTTTGTGTTGGTATCATTTAAATAATAATTGCAATGGACACTAGTACGCTTATTGAGTCGTTTGCAGACTTTGCGAAGCAAAAAAACATCGATCGTCCTACGATGATCAGGATTTTGGAAGACGTATTCCGTAACATGATCCGGAAAAAGTACGAGACTGATGATAACTTCGATATTATCGTGAATGCTGACAAGGGTGACCTTGAAATCTGGCGTTTCCGTGAAATCGTTGATGACAACTCAGAGGATATTTGGGAGCACGACAAGATTGCACTAAGCGATGCCCAGAAAATTGAGCCTGACTTTGAAGTGGGTGAAGAAGTAGCGGAGCAAATCTACCTGGAAGATTTTGGTCGCAGAGCAGTAACCACTGCACGTCAAACGCTGATGCAAAAGGTGAAGGACCTCGAGAAGGATATTATTTACCAGAAATATAAAGACCTGGTTGGCGAAATCATCAATGGCGAAGTTTACCAGGTGTTGGGTAAGGAAGTATTGTTGATCGATGCTGAAGGAAATGAAATTTCAATTCCTCGCGGAGAGCAAATTCCAAAAGATCGTTACCGCAAAGGAGAAACCGTAAGGGCCATCGTTCACAAAGTGGAAATGGTGAATGGAAATCCAAAAATTATTCTTTCAAGAACATCTCCTGTGTTCATCGAAAGACTGTTCGAACAAGAAGTACCGGAAGTATACGATGGCTTGATCACCATTAAGAAAGCAGTACGCGAACCAGGCGAGCGTGCCAAGGTTGCTGTTGAATCCTATGATGATCGGATCGATCCGGTAGGTGCTTGTGTTGGTATGAAGGGTTCACGTATTCACGCGATTGTTCGTGAATTGCAGAACGAAAACATTGACGTAATCAACTACACCGAAAATCTTGAACTTTTTGTTCAGCGTGCGTTGAGCCCTGCAAAGATTTCGAGCATTAAAGTGGATAAGGATAATAACCGAATCATGGTTTACTTAAAACCTGATCAGGTTTCGCTGGCCATCGGTAAAGGTGGTTTGAACATTAAACTGGCAAGCCGCCTGGCTGGATATGAAATCGATGTGTTCCGCGAATTGGACGGAGCCCAGGAGGAAGATGTTGACCTGGATGAATTCTCAGACGAGATCGAAGGCTGGGTTATCGATGAATTGAAGCGCATTGGCCTGGACACTGCAAAGAGTGTACTCGCATTAAATAAAGAAGAATTAGTTCGCAGAACCGACTTGGAGGAAGAAACTGTTGAGAGTCTCCACAATGTTCT
Organism: Cyclobacteriaceae bacterium; assembly: GCA_035764995.1. Lineage (GTDB taxonomy): Bacteria > Bacteroidota > Bacteroidia > Cytophagales > Cyclobacteriaceae > UBA2336. The sequence goes on from DASTYM010000557.1 coordinate 8,074, forward strand.
GAAGAAGGAATTCGAGTCGTAACATACTGAAGTACAGAGCACAACTTTTTAAGTCTTTAAAAAAGAACAATATTTGGGAATGGCAGAAGAAAAATCGATAAGAGCAAGCCAGGCGGCACGAAAACTCAATGTTGGGTTGCATACCGTATTTGAGTTTTTGGCCAAAAAAGGGCATGAGGTTGAAAACAACCCCAATGCTAAACTTACGCCTGAGCAGTTCGCAATACTGTCTAAAGAATACGCATCTTCTGCTACTGAAAAACTGGAAGCTTCAGGCTTGACAATTGGTGTAAAACACACCGAAAACATTGTCATTGAAGCGGAAAAGGAAACCAAAAAACCTGTAGAAGAAGAGGAGAGTGTTTTAATCAAGAATCTCGCTTCTAAAAAAGAGGAAGCCGCAGCAGCTGTACAGGAAAAACCTGAAAAAGTTGAGCGTGAACGCCCGATGTTGGAAGGCATTAAGGTGTTAGGCAAAATCGATCTCGAAAAGAAAGAGGACACCAAGGCAAAGACCAAGAAGGAAGAGAAACCTAAAGAAGAGCCACCACCGCCACCAAAAGAAACAAACCAGTTGAAAAGCAACCTGACCCTGAGTTGATTAAGGCGAAGGCAGGTAAGTTACAAGGGTTGAAGGTTGTTGATAAAATTGATCTTCCTGTTGAGAAGAAGAAAGATCAACCGGTTGCATCATCTGATCTTAAAGAAGATGCACGTAAAAAGCGCCCGCGTAAACGCCTGCCGACAGCGACCGACAATCGTGGACAAGGTGGACAGCAGCAGCGCACGGGGGGTGGCAATCAACGCGGAAGGCAATTACCTCCCCGTACACAGAAAGCTGAACCAACTGAAAAGGAAATTCAGGAACAAATCAAGGCAACGCTAGCTAAACTAAGTGGTGGCCACAAGAAAGGCTCTGGCTCTAAATACAGAAGAGAAAAACGTCAGGCAGTTTCAGATGCACAGGATGTGCGCGATCTTCAGGAGCAGGAAGATTCAAAAATCCTGAAGTTGACAGAATTTATTTCTGCCAATGACCTTGCATCACTGATGAACGTTTCCGTGAACGATGTTATCTCAACCTGTCTGAGTCTTGGCATGTTCGTGTCGATCAACCAGCGACTTGATGCAGAAGCCATTACGGTAATTGCCGATGAGTTTGGCTATGAAGTTCAATTCATCTCTACTGAAGAAGATCTTGAAGTTGTTGAAGAAGTGGATGCCGAAGAAACGTTATCACATCGTGCACCAATCGTTACGATCATGGGTCACGTTGACCACGGTAAAACTTCATTGCTCGACTATATCCGTAAAACAAAAGTTACCGCTTCCGAAGCGGGTGGTATTACGCAGCACATTGGTGCATATTCAGTAACCACACAAAGCGGAAATAAAGTTGCGTTCCTCGATACACCTGGTCACGAAGCCTTTACTGCGATGCGTGCCCGCGGTGCAAAGTTAACAGACATTGCCATCATAGTAGTGGCTGCTGACGATGATGTGATGCCGCAAACCAAAGAAGCGATCAATCACGCACAGGTAGCAGGTGTACCGATTATTATCGCGATTAACAAAATTGATAAGCCAGGCGCAAACCCTGATAAAGTGCGCGAATCACTCTCAAAAATTAATATTCTTGTTGAAGAGTGGGGTGGTAAATACCAGTGTCAGGAAATTTCAGCGAAGACCGGGAAAGGTATTGATGACCTGTTAGAAAAAGTCTTGCTGGAAGCTGAGATTCTGAACCTCCGCGCCAATCCTGATAAGGCAGCCGTTGGTTCTGTCATTGAAGCACAGTTGGATAAAGGTCGTGGCTACGTGGCAACCATCATGGTGCAGGCCGGTACATTGAACGTAGGTGATATTGTTTTGGCCGGTGCGAATTATGGTCGCGTGAAAGCGATGTTTGACGACACTGGAAAGCGCGTGAATGCAGTTGGCCCGTCAACGCCTGTTCAGATGTTGGGATTGGATGGTGCTCCTCAGGCTGGTGAAAAAATAGCCGTCATGGAATCTGACCGCGAAGCAAGAGAACTTGCTGCTAAACGCGGACAAATTCTGCGCGAGCAAAGCATCCGCACCAAGAAACACATTACGCTTGATGAAATCGGAAGACGTTTGGCGATTGGAAACTTCAAGCAATTGAATGTGATCGTGAAGGGTGATGTGGATGGTTCAGTGGAAGCGTTATCGGATTCACTGTTGAAACTTTCAACCCCTGAAGTTCAGGTGGCGATCATCCATAAAGGCGTGGGACAAATTTCTGAATCTGACGTGTTGTTAGCTTCGGCTTCAGATGCCGTTATCGTTGGTTTCCAGGTTCGCCCTTCGAACGCAGCAAGACGAATTGCTGATAACGAAGAAATTGAAATTCGCTTGTATTCAATTATCTACGATGCCATCAACGAGGTGAAGGCCGCGATGGAAGGTATGCTAGCTCCTGAAACTCAGGAAGTGATTGTGGGTAACGCTGAAGTACGCGAAGTATTCAAGATTACAAAAGTCGGAACCGTTGCGGGATGTATGGTGACCGATGGCTATCTGAAACGCAGTAACCCGATCCGCCTGATTCGCGATGGTATTGTAGTGTACTCGGGTGAGATGGGTGCATTGAAACGGTTCAAGGACGATGTGAGCGAAGTGAAATCAGGTTACGATTGCGGTATCAGCATCAAGAATTTCAACGACATTAACGTTGGTGATGTGATTGAAGCATACGAACAGCGTGAGGTTAAGAGAACACTGT
>DASTYM010000558.1:0-2204 GCA_035764995.1 Cyclobacteriaceae bacterium
ATTCGGCCAGAGATTCTATCAACAGCAGTATTGACGGCCAAATTGTGAAGCTTTATGGGGATGCAAAAATTGTTTACGGAGCTATCGAACTCGTGGCGGATGAAATCACCATTGACTACAAAAACAGTACACTGAGCGCAACCGGTACGCGCGATTCACTTGGCAGAAGGAGTTTTCCTACGTTTAAAGACGGACCGCAATTATACGAGATGAAAGACATTGTGTACAACTTTAAAACCGGCAGGGCACGCATTACGGAAGTTGTTACCGAACAAAGTCAGGGGTTTTTACATGGTGAAACCGTTTTTAAAAATGAAAAAAATGAATTACTCAGTTTAAATAACACCTACACAACCTGCGGATTGGAGCATCCGCACTTCCGGATTAAATCAACCAGGACAAAAGCTATCCCGGATGACAAAATTGTTTCAGGTCCGTTTTACATGGAGTTCAACGATATACCGCTGCCAATCGGATTTTTGTTTGGAATGTTTCCTGCACAGCGCGAAAGTAAGTCCGGAATTATTGTTCCATCCTACGGTGAAGACCGTACCCGGGGATTCAGTCTTCGCAATGGTGGCTATTACTTCGACATTAGCGAATATTTTAAACTCGCCCTAACAGGAGATATTTACTCAAAAGGTGGTCACGCTATCTACGTAAGATCGCCCTACGTAAAACGGTATCATTATAACGGTAATTTGAACTTCAGCTATTCAAAATATCCCGCATCCTCCAATATTGAAGATCAAAGCGTTCAAAAAGATTTTAGCCTCTCGTGGAATCACACACCACAGTCAAAGGGAACCGGTCGATTCTCTGCATCGGTAAATGCTGCCAGTTCTACCTATAATAAAAATAACAATATGAACTACGCGTATACAGACATGTCATCAACAAGTCTGAATAACATTTCGCGAAAATTGAGTTCAAATATTTCTTATAACAAACGATTTTCGAATACGCCATTTAGCATGGGCTTAAACCTCAGTCATAATCAGGACTTGCAAACCGAACAAGTAGATATGCAACTTCCTAACCTGACTGTGAACATGCAGAATCAATACCCTTTTCAGCGTAAAGATGGAAAGACAACACCCCTCGATAACTTTTCTTTCGGTTACAGTATGGCTGGTAGTAACCGCATTACCAACGATATGGGAATAAAGCCCGGCAGCAATCCTCCTAAAGACAGTATCGCACCTTTTAACTTTTCTAACTTTGCAACTTTCTTTGAGAATGGAAAAAAAGGAATTCGTCATTCAATACCGGTCGGCTATTCATTCAAAGCATTTCGATTTTTTACTATCTCTCCTTCAATCAATTATGAAGAGAAATGGTATTTCGAAAAACTTACCTGGAAATATGACATCATTAACAATCAAAAGATTCTGGTCGTTGCGGATACCATACATGGATTTAACCGCATTGCAAATTACAGCATTGGTGCAGGGTTAAATACGCGACTTTACGGAACGTATAATTTCAAACGCGGTAAGGTAAAAGCGATTCGTCATACGCTGAATCCTCAATTATCCTTTGGTATGATGCCTGATTTTTCAAAAAACCCGAATTATTTCCAGGCGATTGATGACAATGGAAAAATAACGTACAAATCGCGGCATGAGGGATTTGTATATGGATCATCATCCATGGGTAAAAGCGGTTCGATTGGTTTTGGTTTAGGAAATAGTGTTGAAATGAAAGTGAAATCAGAGAAAGATACAGTGGCGCGAAAAGTCAGTCTTCTGAATAGTCTCTCGATTAACTCATCGTACAATTTAGCAGCCGACTCATTTAACCTGGCGCCTTTTAGTATGTCTGCCAATACAACTGCATTTAGCAACCTGTTGAGTTTTAACATGACTGCTTCCCTGGATCCTTATTATTACAAAACCTATGTAGATGAAACTGGCAAGAAATACCAACGCAGAGTCGATGAGTATTCCTGGAAAAACGGAAGCCTTGGCAGAATCACTTCAGCTTCATTGGCGATCAATACAAACCTGAATCCGAAAGCGAGAGAAAATGATCAAAAAAGCCGTGACAAAATCAATCAATCAAGCCTTCCGCAACAGGAGAAAGATTTTCTCCTGAATAACCCAAACTCGTATGTCGATTTTGAAATCCCCTGGAGTTTGCGTGTGAACTATAGTTTAGCTTATACGCACCCTATAAATCAGGATATAAATATTGTACAAACG
>DASTYM010000559.1:0-5213 GCA_035764995.1 Cyclobacteriaceae bacterium
TAGTATCATCGTTCAGGATTTAATGCCATCAAGAGGATTTCAATCGTCTGTCGATTATGTGATGACGGTTGGTTTAGGCAAGCAGGAAACGATTGATTCAATAAGTGTCCTTTGGCCTGACAATAAGGTTACCATTCTGAAAGATGTAAAGACAAATCAAAAACTAAAGCTTTCCCAAAGCGATGGCAAGGATTGGACTCCGGCTTCTAAAAAAGCACCTAAGCCCGTGCTTCTTGCCGAAATAAAAAACTCACTCGAAAAACACCAGGAGAATCCTTACGATGATTTCGATCAGGAAGGACTAATCGTGAAGCACTTATCGAAGGAAGGGCCGGCACTTGCAGTAGGTGATATTAACAAGGATGGCAATGAAGATGTTTTTGTTGGGGGAGCTAAAGGACAGGGCGGTAAAATTTACCTGCATGAAGGTAATGGCAAGCTCAAAGAGAAGGTGAGTAAATGCTTTGATGATGATGCGGACTTTGAAGATACCGCGGCAGCTTTCTTTGATGTGGATGGAGATGGAGATATTGATCTTGCAGTGGGATCGGGTGGAAACATCGTAGCCGATAAAGCAAACTACATTACAAGATTATATATCAACAATGGAAAAGGTGAGTTCATCCGATCAAAAACTGAGCTTCCGACTGCGAAAGCAAATATATCCGTAATTGCACCATCTGATTTTGATGTTGATGGCGATGTGGATTTGTTTGTTGGCTCCCGGAGTGTACCTGGAATATTTGGCGTTGACCCACAACACCTGTTGTTGATTAATAATGGCAATGGAACCTTTGTTGATGGTACCGAGCGCAATGCCTATGCCATCAAAAATGCAGGGATGATCACTGATGCGAAATGGCTTGATATCGATGGCGATAAAAAAGATGATCTGGTCACAATTTCTGAATGGGGAACTCCGCTGATTTTACACAACTCCGGAAAACGGTTAAATAAATTAACTAGTAGTCTCGATTCCCTCAGCGGATGGTGGAAAGTCTTGGAGTCCGCGGATTTGGATGGCGATGGAGATCAGGATTTGATTCTCGGAAATTCCGGACTTAACATTCCTTATGTAGCTACTAAAGAAAAGCCGATGAAGTTATGGGTTAACGATTTTGATGAGAATGGAACTATCGAGCAAATCACCACAACACATCATAATAACGGAGATTACCCGATTCACATGAGAAAAGAAGTAACTTCTCAAATGCCAGGCCTGAAGAAACAAAATTTAAAGGCATCCGATTACTCCAAAAGAACGGTGCAGCAGATTTTCAAACCCGAAGCAGTGAATAAATCATTGGTTCGAATAGTGAATACTTCTGAATCTGTGATAGCTGTTAATGATGGCAACGGAAAGTTTTCAGTTATTAACCTTCCCACCCGCGTGCAATGGTCTTGTGTATGCGGTATTTCATGCACCGATGTGAACAATGATGGCAACATCGACCTGGTGATGGGAGGGAATAACTTCGATTTAAAACCCCAGTTCTCACGTCAAGATGCAAGTTACGGGCACGTCCTGCTAGGTGATGGTAAACTTGGGTTCGAGTGGAAGAATTTTACTGAAAGTGGATTCTATGTCCGCGACCAGATTAAACATCTGCAATCATTTACTGATAAGAAAGGAAAGAATTACATGTTTGCGGCAATTAATAATGAAGTGCCAAGAGTTTTCGAGTACAACAAATAGGCCAGTATGAAATTGAGCGTTAGAATTGGGTTTGCCGGAATTGCCTTGTTGTTCTTAGGGGCTTGTCATGAAAAGCAGTTGTTTCAAAAACAAGAACCTGAAGACTCAGGAGTTGTTTTTGAAAATACGCTGAATCCAACGGATGACTTTAACATTATTGACTACCTGTATTTTTATAATGGAGGTGGTGTTGCCGCTGGTGATATTAATAATGATGGATTGCCCGACTTGTTTTTTTCCGGAAATCAGGTCAAGAATAAATTATACCTGAATAAAGGCAACTTAAAATTTGAGGACATCACAGAGAAGGCAGGTGTTGCAGGTAATAATTCCTGGGATACCGGAAGTATCATGGGTGATGTAAATGGAGACGGATTACTGGACATTTACGTATGTGCCGTGGTAGGTTTGAAAAATTTACAAGGTCATAATGAATTGTACATTAATAATGGGGACAATACGTTTACAGAAAGATCGGAAGAATTCGGGCTGGACTTTGAATCGTATGGATCTTCTGCAGCGTTCCTGGATTATGATCTGGATGGTGATTTGGATATGTATATACTCAATCATGCCATTCACACCACCGAATCGTTTGGTCACGCCAGCGTGCGAAACGTCAGAACGTATGAAACAGGTGGCAAACTGCTCCGCAATGATGGCGGCAAGTTTGTCGATGTAAGCGAAGCAGCCAAAATCTATGGCGGTGTTAACGGATACGGTTTAGGTGTGTCGATTTCTGATTTAAATCTTGATGGATACCCTGACATCTATGTAGGCAATGATTTCCATGAGGATGATTATCTCTATATCAACAATGGAGATGGAACCTTTAATGAACAAGGCAAGCAGGCATTCACCTGCACCAGTAAATTTTCAATGGGTAATGATGCTGCCGATATTAATCATGATGGTTTGCCTGATTTGATCAGCTTAGATATGCTTCCCGAAGATGAAGTTGTGTTAAAGCGTTCGGAAGATGACGAAGACATTAACATCCTCAGACTACGCACGGGCAAGTATGGATATAACTACCAGTTTCAACGGAATGCGCTGCAGATTAATCAGGGGAATGGCGTGTTTGCAGAAACTGCATTGATGAGCAATGTAGCCGCTACTGACTGGAGTTGGAGTGCGCTTTTTTCGGATTTTGATCAGGACGGAAATCAGGATATTTTCATTTCAAACGGAATACCACACAGACCTAATGACCTTGACTACATCAAGTTTGTTTCAAGCGAGCAGGTTGTTAACGTAATTGGAACAACCAAGCTGGTCGATCAGAAAGCACTTTCGCTCATGCCGTCAGGATTGGTTCGTAATTATGTCTATAAGGGCTCAGGTGGTTTTCAATTTGAAGATATGTCTGCCAAATGGCTGCCTGACGAAAAGAATTGCTCAACGGCAACAGCACTGGCAGATTTAGATGGTGACGGGGATTTGGACGTCATTGTGAACAACGTTAATAGTACTCCGGGAATCTACATTAATCAAACAGATGCTTCTGCTAACTATCTAAAAATAAAATTCAAGTATACGAAGCAAAACAGTTTTGCGGTCGGAACCAAAGTGTATTCCTATCATCAAGGTGTTTTGCAGTTTAAGGAAATGTATTCAGCGAGAGGATTTCAGGCTTCATCAGAACCCATGATCCACTTTGGATATGGAAGTAATGAACTGATTGATTCTATCAAAGTAATTTGGCCAAACGGAAAGGCACAACTTTTATCGAACGTTAAGACTAATCAAACCCTTGTTCTTTCTCCAACAGAGAATGATTTTGTGTCAAAAAAATCGATCATTCCGCGCAAACTTATTTTCGAACATGTTGATGAGCAAAAGTTTGGATTAACATACGAGCATAAAGAAGATGCTTATACTGATTTTGACCGGTTAAAACTTTTGCCTTATCAACAGTCTGACAGAGGTCCTGCAACAGCGATCGGTGATATCAATAATGATGGTGAACCGGATATTTATTTTGGAGGATCAAAAGCTATTCCGGGTCAGTTTTTTATCCGATCAGACAGTGGTTATATCAAGGCCTTCATTTCTTCAATTTTGAAAGATTCCATCAAGGAAGATGTAGATGCAGTTATTGAAGATTTCAATGGTGATGGAAAGAACGATTTATTTATTGGAACAGGAGGTGCCGATTTTTACAACAAGTCTAAACCACTTCTTGATAGTTACTATTCATCCGGAGATTCAGTTTTTACTTTGCAGGAAATAACTGACTATTATGAAAATGCTTCTTGTGTGAAATCATTTGATTTTGATCAGGATGGCGATGCAGATCTTTTTGTGGGGAATGAATCTGTATCCAATGACTTTGGGAAGCTTCCTAAATCATACTTGCTTATTAATGAAAAAGGGAAACTCATACCATCTCAAAAAGAATTATTTGAAAACCTCGGAATGGTTACTGATGCTATTTGGAGTGACTACAATCAGGATGGTCAGATTGATTTGATCGTTGTGGGAGAGTGGATGGAGCCTGTTTTTCTGAAAAACTTAAAAGGCTCATTTGAACGAGATGATGTTTTATTCGATAAGCTAAATGGACTTTGGCAGTCGATTTCTCCTTTTGATATTAATGGAGACGGGAAGACTGATTACATCCTGGGGAACTGGGGTCTTAACTCAAAGTTTAAGGCATCCAAATCCAGCCCGATGAAAATGTATTACTCGGATTTCGATGAGAATGGTAAATCAGAAACTATTGTAACAGTTGAAAAGCACGGTAAGTACTATCCCCTCGATGGACTTGATGTGATGGCCAGCCAGATGGCCACTCTCCGAAAGAAGTATTTAACCTACGAATCATTCGCGGGTCAGGACATCAAACAACTCTTTTCAGGTAAGCAACTCGGGAAGGCAACCGTGTATGAAGTTCATCAACTGGCATCGGGTTATTTAAAAAATGTAAAGGGAAGGTTTGAGTTTGTTCAACTGCCACTTGATATCCAGATTTCACCCATCATGGCACAACTGGTGTATGATTTTGATGCTGATGGAAAACAGGAGGTGTTACTGGGCGGAAATTATTTCGGAGTTCAACCATTTCATGGAAGGTATGGATCTTTTCCGGGGGCGGTGATTAAGAATGAAAATGAAGTATTGGATGGGAAATTGATTGGCCTGAATTTATTCAATCAGTCGGTACGACATTTTAATGTGTTGTCCATTGGGGACCAAAATTATTTGCTTGTAACCATCAATAATGGCAAGGCTCAACTGTATAAATTCCGAAAATAGAATGAAAAGAATTTTATTGGCGCTTTTGGCGGTTGTTGTTATAGTCCTGATGTACTATTTGTTTGTGCGTTCGTTTGAATATGAAGTAAATTTTCGAGCCACGACTACACCGGGAGATGTGATTGAAACGATTCGACTTTGGAACAGATCTATTCCGGGTAGTCAAATTACCGAAGTGGACTCGTTTAGCAGGTTGAATCAAACGATTGTATGGAAGGGGAGAAATTATTCATTCAACTGGAATTTTGATTTCGTTAAT
>DASTYM010000560.1:0-24080 GCA_035764995.1 Cyclobacteriaceae bacterium
CGGCATGGGATCAGGAAAGTCCGTGGAAGCCAACCTTAAAACAGAAAGATGAGCAGGGGAAGTGGAATGCAATTCCTTACGAAAAACTTTATGAAGGTTATGATCGTGATTGGCGAATTTTTGCCCGCGCCACTTCAGATGCTAAAGGTCCTGCATCAGCTTTTCTCGCTTCACTTGACGCACTGAAAGAATTGAAAGCGGAACCAAACTTCAACATGAAAGTGATCATGGACTTTGAAGAAGAGCTTGGTTCACCCCGTCTTCCACAAGCAGTGAAAGATCATAAGAATGAACTCGCGGCCGATATGCTGGTCATCTTCGATGGTCCACGTCACATCAGCAACCAGCCTACCTTAAGTTTTGGAGCACGCGGCATTTGTGAAATTACATTAACGACCTATGGGCCGCGACAACCCGTCCACAGCGGCAATTATGGAAATTATACTCCGAATCCTGCCATGCGGCTGGCCCAATTACTGGCTTCGATGAAAGATGAGAGTGGGAGAGTGATCATCCCTGGTTTTTACGATGGTGTTGTATTAAGCGAAGAAGAAAAGCAGATTCTCAGGCAAGTTCCTGATGATGAAAATGAAATCAAAAGATTCCTAGGTATTGCAAAACCTGACAGTATAGGAGAGAACTTCCAGGAATCGATACAGTATCCGACATTAAACATTCGCGGACTCGATGCATTGCATGTTGGTGATCAGGCGAGAACGTTAATTCCGGCAATGGCTGTTGCTGAAATTGATATTCGATTGGTTCCGTCCAGCAATGCTGATCGATTAATCGGGTTAGTGCGAAAACATGTGGAAGGGAAAGGGTATTACGTAATCGATCGGGAGCCAACTGAAGAAGAACGGATGAAGTATCCAGCGATTGCTTCTTTTCATTCCAGTACTTCATACGGGCCATTTCAAACACCGTTTAACTCAGCGTGTGGTTTATGGTTGAGCCGGTCAATGATAAAAGCATTCGGAAAAGATCCAATCAAAATACGGATGACGGGCGGCTCGATACCCATTTCGCCCTTTGTGTCAACGCTTGGGATTCCGGCCGTAAGCGTACCCACTGTTAATCCCGATAATAATCAGCATGCCGAGAACGAGAACATCAGGGTTGGCAATTATGTAGATGCTGTAAAAACATTTTTAGCAATTCTTACCGAAAAACTCGAGTAAGGCCCACTCTTAAGCTGCGCTCTTCAAAGCCTTCGGTAAATCATTACTTTGTGATTCGTCTGGTTTATTAAATGTTTATAAAAGCCCTCCCCATACTATTCCTCGCGCTGTCTATTATGGGCTTTACTCAAACCTGCTGCGAATCGCCAGGATAAAGAATTCCCCCGATCGGTGGGAGATGATGGTAAAATGGAATTCATTAATATGGCGTTTATGTTAAGCAGAAGACTCATCAACATTGCTGCGTTGTTCATCAGTGCAGGAAGCGTTTCAGCGCAGACGCCCCATCAAACCATTGTTACAAAAACAGAAAGAGAAGTGATACCGGAAGGTATAACCATTAATCCTGCTGATGGAAAAATTTATGTCAGCAGTATCGCGCTTAAGAAGATTATTTCCATCGATTCCACCGGTGCGCACCGAGACTTTATCAAGACCGGGCAAGATGGATTTCAGGAGGGTTTGGGAATGAAGATCGATCAGAAGAAACAATGGCTATGGGTTGTCTCAAACCCGAAGAAGGGAAAAGGAACGTCACATGTTCATGCATTTGACTTAAAGACCGGTGCAGTCAGGCAGCACTACGAAGTAAAGGATACCAGTGTGCATTTGCTTAACGATCTGATACTTCATCCCAATGGAAAAGTGTATATAACCGATACCTATGCCTCGTGCCTTTATGAAGTTGACCCTGCCCGGAAGAAATTGAAAATATTGATAAAGGATAATATTCTGGATGGTGCAAATGGAATTGCTTTTAACGAGAAAGGAAAAGTTTACATTGCTACGCGCAATGGATTGTTGCATTGGAATGTTGCTTCCAATCAATTAATTCCGCTAACATTTTCTGATTCCAGGAAATCGTTATGGCTCGATGGACTTGTCTATTGGAATAACCGAATCATGGGTGTAGGCGACAATGTCATTGTTCAATACCTGCTCAATGACAAGGGGGATCAGATCATGAGCGAAAAGATTATCGATGAAAAGAACAAGCTCTTCCACGAACCAACAACAATTGCCCTCTTCAAAGAAAAGCTTTACGCGATCGCTAACAGTAACCTGGCTGTTTACAACAATAATGATGAGTCGGTGAGTGGCATTGAGGATCAACTGGGACCGGTGATGATTCTGGTTTATCCGTTGGAGAAGTAGGATGGTCAGCGGTTGCCTGCTGCCGGTTACGGTAACTTGCAACTGGAAACCAGCGGCAGTTTCATTTGAAACTTCTGCCCATAGAATTACGTAGATCATCTCCGGAAATCACGAAACAATGGACGAATCCCTATTGCGCACTGTTTGGGAACATTTTAATCAAATCACACCCTTTTCGAAGGAAGAATTTGATAACCTGGCTGCCCGCTCTTATCTAATGTCATTAAAAAAGGGAGAAATCGTTTATAGGCAAGGGTCAATACCTATGTATGGGGGTTATGTGATTAAGGGCGGGCTTCGCAACTTCTATACATCAAAACTTGATCGTAAGCAGATCACCACTGGTTTTCAATTTGAGAATACCTGCTTTGGCGACTTAAGAAGTATTTTTTATAATGAGCATGCACTTACTTCTCTGGAGGCAACTGAAGAGACGACTATTATTCGACTTGATAAAAAGCATTACCTCGAACTGTTTGATAATTGCAAGCCCTTCGCCAAAGTTATGATGCTGTCCATGGAAAATCGCTATAATGAATTAGTGGGCGAAACCATCGAGCGTATCGATCGCGAAGCTGAAGAGCGTTATTTGAAAATGCTGGATGCATATCCGCATATTTTGCAACGAGTTCCACAACGTCATATAGCTTCTTATCTTGGTATTAAGCCTCAATCTCTGAGTCGAATCCGTAGGAATATTATGGGCCGACCGGCAATCGCCTAATTCATCCTTCGCGATCCTCACGGTCCCGATATTTATCGGGATGCCGCGATCTCACTCGGACTCCTCATTAGTCTGGACTCTTCACTACCTCTCATTGATGCCCCAGCACTAAGGCCGGGGGACCTGTTTGTTAACATAGGTGAACGGCCCGGCCGGGTTTCATCCGTTTAATGGGTTACAACACAATAAAAAGTATGAAAAAAACAATTGTCAATCCGGTCATTAAGGACAAAGCCACTTTCCTTCAAACTGCAAAGGAGTCAGGTAAAAAGCTAACAGAAATTGAAATCACACTTCTGCCTGGCGGTGGAAACAGGATGCACTATCATAAAACTTATTCTGAAACATTTACGGCTGTTAATGGAGAGGTTGGACTGAAGTTTGCCAGAAATCAGGTTAAAATTTTGAAGCCTGGCGAAAGCTTTACCATAAAACCAATGGAGTTGCATTGCTTTTTTAACCCGGGTAAAGCAGAAATTAAATTCAACATCCGCATTGAACCCGGTCATGAAGGTTTTGAAAACTCTCTCCGCATAATTTATGGATTAGCAGCTGATGGCCTAACAGACAATGAGTCAATCCCCAAGAAGCTATCACACGCTGCCTTAGTAATAAACATGAGTGACATGAACGCTCCCGGATTGTTGACATGGATTTTCCCGTTGCTGAAGTGGATCGCTACAAGAGCCAAAGCAAGAGGCGAGGAGAGAAGATTGATTGAACAGTATTGCTTAAACTAAGTATGCATCAATACAAAAGTCATCCAAAACTAATTAAAGGATGACTTTTAAATTTTGTTTCAGTTCAAATCTTGAGGCATGAAGCTTGCAGCCCTAATCCGAGCAAACAACTACTTCATTCTGATCTGCCCCCGAATTTCACCTCCTGGAAATGCCAGCGTATGAACATTCACATAAGCCTCGCCACTTCTCATGTGTTCAAGCAATGCTCCAAAAGTTGCCAGTCCGTCCATGCAAGCTGCCGATGAATCACGAGGGATAATGTCTTCACTGGTAATTTTGCCTTCTGCGAGCGTACCATTTTGATTAACGCCCTCTGCATTAAACCCAAAAAGGAAAACAACTACCGGGCCGTTTACATTAGCTCCGCCACAATGGATATGAGCCTGTGTTATATCTTTTGTATTGGCAACATTCAGTTTGTAGTAAATTTCAGTTTCCTCTCTATTTAACTGAAAGATTGCCTCACCCTGTCCCTCTGATCCTGTAGCCGGAATTTCATTAGCACCCTCCAGGTGTGCATTGAAATTCCTGTTCATTGTTATTTTCAAACTATCTGCACCAACACCGAAGGCTGCCAGTCTTGTACTTTCACTGTTCATCACTTTTGAAACGTTGTTGTCATGATCAGCACTGGGCGACATGCCTTCATCCTGTAGAGCGCATCCTGCAAAAAGGAAGAATGATAACCACATCATGCCTCCCTTCGACACCTTGATCTTATCCGTAACGGATTTAGAAATGATTTGCATAGACTTGTGTGTTTTGTTAAGAATGTAATCTGAATCTAGCTTAATAGTCGACACTGTTCAATCATTCCTCGACCAAGGGAAGTGGTGATCGATAGTAATTACTTGGTCATTGATTGACGCTATCATGTCATAAAAAATATGACAAAGAAAGAAAATGAAATGCAGCTGAATAAAGCTATGTCAAGTTGCTGCACTGCAAATTCTGCCCAGCTGAGTTAAAGAAAATTATGTCACATAAAAAAACCTGCTTTTTAAGCAGGTTTTTTGTTCTAGATCAACTCGATGTTCTAAGCTGAAGTTCGATGTTCGTGCGATTATATGTTCTGGTTCGAGAACTGGGCTATGAATGGCCCTTTATACGTTCCGGAAAATACTTTTCCATCATCCATGATCAAGTCCATTTCAACCGTGTACGTATTGCCACCGTTCTTTGTGATAGTCACAGAACCTGAAGCAAGTGTTGTGGAATACATCGTTGATTGACTCATTTCAGAATAGTATGTTAAAGCATCAATCAGGAGGCGATCGCCTGCTTGCTGAGGATATGAATATGAACCAGCAACATTAGAATCACCGGAATATTCAACATCGATGCTAAGGGTTTTTGATGTTGTGCTGGTTGCATTGACAAATGAAATCGCAGCATGGCCGTCTCCATCGATGGCAACACCGGCAATAGTTGCGGCAGTGATTTTAAAACTCTGCCCATTTAACTTTACCGAGTTTTGAGATGTAGGGGCGTCATCCGAGCAGCCTGATAAAACAAAAAGAATCGTTCCGAAAATGAGCAGGGTATTTCTTACATTCATAACGCTTGAGATTTAAGTTGAGTAGCAAAAATAAGGTTCAGTAACGACATGTCGCAATCCTATTGGTTAAAAAAACGATTTGAATGTTTCCTCATAGATTCCTGTAAATGCTTTTCCATCTTTCATAACCTTTGATGATTTAGTCCTTTGCTAATATCAATGATGCATGAGGACAGTTCATTCTGAATTTTATGATTAATGACGAAGCAACTGTGAGAAAACCTACAGCCAGAATTGGCGCAATAAGTCCAAATTGGTCAGCGATTATTCCCGTAAGTATTGCACCGATTGCATAACCTAAATCTCTCCACAGCCGAAAGATTCCGATACTTTTTGGTCGTTGATCAGGATGAGTATAATCTGAAATTGCCGCAAGAAAAGTCGGATATACAATGGCCGTTCCAATGCCAAGTAAGGAGGATAAAATGATAAACCATGAAAATGAATTAATACTCCCCATTCCCAATAATGCTATTCCTTGCAGAAACATACCAATGAACATCAACGTCTTCTTGCAATATTGATCAGCCAACTTGCCCGTATAAAGTTGTCCCAAACCCCATACAGCAGGGTAGGTCGCAACGATAATTCCAGTTTCCCGAAGATCAAATCCTTTTGATGTGAGTAACAAGGGAAACAAGCCCCACACCATTCCATCGTTCAGATTGTTTACAAGCCCGGCTTGCGTGATTGATCCGAGGTTCTTGTGATGCCAGGTGGTCTCCCAAAACAAATCTTTAAGTTTAAGTAGGTGACTTGAAGTTGCTTCCAGTTGCATGTGCTTTTTGGTGTCGTTGATAAACAACCAACTCGTCACTAATCCAATTAATACTAAACCGATCCCAATGTAAAAAGGATAAGGTCGTACGCCATAGGTGTTCGCAATCCATCCGGTGAAGAATGCAATAGCAGCTAAGGCAATGTATCCGGCAAATTCATTCAGTCCCATTGCCAAACCTCGTTTCTTTTCTCCCACTAAATCAATTTTCATCACAACAGTACTTGACCAGGTTAGCCCCTGACTTATTCCAAGCAAAATATTGGTCGCAATAATCCAGTTCCAGTTTGGTGCATAGATTAACAGAAACGGAATAGGAAGCGCAATTAACCAACCGGAAACCAAAAGATTCTTTCTTCCAAAACGGTTTGCAAATCTTCCTGCATAAAAGTTTGTAATTGCCTTGGTAACTCCAAACACAACAATGAAAGAAAGAATTGCAGTTTTTCCAGCCATGACAAAATCGGTTTCAGCAATTTGGGGAATAATTGTTCTTTCTAAACCAATCATTCCACCAACGAACGCATTGACAATGACCAGTAAACTGAACTGCTTCCAGTTTTCTTTAAGACCTAATTGAGTGGCTTGGTCTTTCATGTTTTATTTCTCAGCTTTACTAATAAGCGCTTTCATCGGTGCAATCATCGGCTGAGCCCCAAACTTCTCACTCAATTCTTTTTCAACTATTGATTGAATTTCACCAAGCCAAGCAGGGTTATATTCCATGATTTCATTGTAAAGCGATCCTCCAATAGTCAACCCTATTGCAGCCGTGTGTGCGGAACTGCAGTATGACTCCTTATCAACTACTTCAGATTTAACTTTTGAAAAACCAGCTTGGCGGAGACCTTCCACAATTGGCTCAGGGTCATTCATTGAGAAGGGAAGTTTGTATGATTCTGGTAATGAGTCACCAAAGTATTTCTTTACGGTTTTGCGGAAAACATAAGAGGCTTCGTTGTCTTCGAGTTTACCCCAGGTGGACAGCAACAATGTTCCACCAGGTCGTAAAACTTTAAAAGCTTCGGCAAATGCCTTTGTTCTGTCGTTGACAAACATGTATCCGAAGCTGCAGACTATCAAATCAATACTGTTGTCATCGAAAGGGAGTTCTTGTGCATTGATTATTCTCCAATCAATGTTCGACTCCTTTAGATTTTCTTTTGCAATGGCTAACATTTCAGGACTTAAATCAGATGCTATCAGAATAGATTGTTCGGTAAGTGTCTTTCGTAGATGGCGTGTCACACGACCCGTTCCACATCCGAGCTCAAGCGCAATTTTAACTGATGAGGGATTAATGCGCGATGCCAATTCGATTGCATAAGGTTCAAAGAACATTGGCCCCAGGTATTCATCGTAATTTTTTGGGATGGAACCAGTAAACCTTAGAGGACTTTCATTTTTGTTCATTTTGTATAGAGAATTAGTTCAACGTAACTTCAACAGGCAGATTTTGTATTTGCCAATCAGGGAAACCTTCTTCCAGCCGTGCTGCCTTATAGCCGGACTTTGTGAGCAGTGCGACTGCTTCATCAGCATAAACACAAAATGGACCACGGCAGTAAGCAATGATCTCTTTGCGTTTTGGAAGTTCTTTTAATCTCTTTGACAGGTCCTTGAAAGGCATTGAAATAGCATTGGTGATGTGACCATGGTTATATTCAGATTCAGGGCGAACATCAAGGATTGTAACTTTGCCTGATTTGATCTTTTCAACCAGTTCATCGATTGTGACAGACTTGAGATCAAAATTTGATTTACGAAATTCCTTAACCACTTTTTCAATGGTATCAATTCTTTCTACGCCCAACTCACGGAGTGCCTTCCAGGTTTTGAATACATTATCATTGGCAAGGCGATAGAAAATGAAGTTTCCTTTCCGATTGATCTCAACCAACTGTGCTAGTTTTAGAACCTGTAAATGTTGTGAAGCGTTGGCGATTGGAAGATGGATTTGTTCAGCGATCTGCTCCACCGGGAATTCTCCTTGTGCCAACAATTCAATGATTTCCAGTCGGTGTGGATTAGCCATTGATTTAGTTATTCTGGCTAATTCTGTGTACACCTTGTTTTTGAATGCTCTTTTGTTCATGACTTTCTTTCGATAATGCCATAACTATAAATGTAAACCGATGGTTCAATCTATTCAATAAATTTGTTGAATAGATTTAAAACCGATTAAAAACCCTATTTTTAGGCTATATCCGACCTGATGCAGGAGTTTCATTTTATCATACAAATTGCAGCAACCACCTTGTTAGGCCTTGTTTGCATTCTCCTTGCAAGGGACTCCAGGAGGGGTCACAATGCGTGGACCGGTGTTGGTTTTGCTCTTAGTATTCTTTGTTATTTGATTGTTGAGTCTCCTGCAATTCAATCTGTGCCTTTGGTGAGAATTATTATTTCGATTGGTGCTATCATCATCCCCATTTTTTTCTGGTTGTTAGCAAGAGCAATTTTTGATGATCATTTTAAATACCGTCCAATCTTATTGTTGTGGTTTGTTGTACTGTTAATACCTCATTTGAATTTCTTTGTGGATGGCTTAGTAACTGGTGAGACGTTTTATCAAGTTTCGTCTATACTTGCCCGGCTGTCGTCTTTAAGCTTTGTTGTGGCGGGAGTGAACATCGCATTCCGAACAAGGCAAGATGATTTAGTAGATGAGAGGATTCGGTTCCGCAACATTTTTTTAATGATAACGGCTATGTTGATCGTTGTCACATTAATTGTTGAGGTCATTCCGATTCAGCCTGATGCAATCATTATCCTGCAGAATTTGCAACGCTCAGGAATTTTTGCAATAACGCTCTATTTCTTTCTCAGCAACTTTGGAATGCGGGCCGGCTTCTTTTTTAAAGAAATTGCAAAACAAAAAGTTACACTTGGTAATGAAACACAACTTGCCATGAAACTTCGGGCATTGATGGAAGAGGAAAAGATTTATAAAAGGGAAGGACTTACAATCGGTGCATTAGCAGAAGTTATGAATGAGCAGGAATATAGGTTGAGAAGGGTGATCAATGGTGAACTCGGTTTCCGGAATTTTAATGATTTTTTAAACCAATATAGAGTTAATGACGCGTGTGAAATCCTGTCAGACCCGAACCAAACCAGGAAGACGATTTTAGAAATAGCCTATGACTTGGGCTACCAATCGATCGGTCCATTTAATAAAGCATTTAAAGATTTGAGGGGTACGACCCCAACGGCATACCGCAAAAGCCAAGTCGGAGGCTAACTTTTCTTGTTGATTTTGAAATCAGCATGCATTTTTCACTTTCAGAGAGATTTTAATTGGTGGCTCGCATAGGTTTGACTTATAAAAATTCAAAACTATGGAAGCAAAAAACTTTATTGAGGTTTGGCCAAATATTGTCCTTTTTGACCTTTTTCGGTACTTAATCCCTGCCAGCTTGTTCTTTTTGTTTTTCTGGGTGATTTTCCGGAAAGGCTTAAAGCACTTGTTTATTCAACGAACTTTACCGAAGACCAAACAGCTTTGGAAGGAATTCGCTTACTCGATGAGCACAGTCATTATTTTTTCCCTGGTTGGTTTTTGTGTTTACTCTGCAGAAAAGGCAGGCATAACGAACATCTACTACAAGATTGAGGATTATGGCTTATTCTACATGATCTTGAGTTTCATATACACTCTCGTTTTCCATGATTTCTATTTCTACTGGACTCACCGGTTAATGCACAACAAGAAGTTATTCAAATACGTCCATCGCGTTCACCATGAATCTGCAAATCCTTCACCTTGGGCTGCGTATTCCTTTCACCCATGGGAAGCACTAATACAGGCGCTTGTGATGCCTATTATGGTTTTTACTCTGCCTCTACATCCACTGACGCTTTTTTTGTTTTTAGCCTACATGATTGTTAGGAATGTTATTGGTCATTTAGGCTTTGAGATATTTCCAAAAGGATTCACCAAAAACAAATGGTTGAACTGGAATACCGCTGTCACCCATCACAGTATGCACCACGAGCATTTCCATAATAACTATGGCTTGTATTTTACCTGGTGGGACAAATTGACGAAAACTGAGAATAAGAATTATCACGATGCATTTGATGAAGTTAAATCGAGGCCAAAATCATGCGAATTGAAAGCGCCTGTTAAAAAATCTATAACCGTGTCCATCTTCATACTCTTGGCTTTGCATTCATTAGTGGCTCAGTCTGTTGTTGGAAAATGGATGACTTATAACGAACAAACTGGTTCTCCGCTGTCGATGATTGAAATAAAAGAAAGTGGTTCCGGCATTGAGGGTAAGGTAGTGAAGATATTCCTTGAGCCGTTTCAAGGTGAAGATCCAATCTGTATAAAGTGCAACGGTGAACGAAAAAATAAAAAGGTAATTGACATGAATTTTTTATGGGGCTTTAAGCATCAAGGTGATTCCTGGACGGATGGAAAAATACTCGATCCTGAGAGTGGGGATGTCTATACAAGCAAGCTATGGTTAGAAGACCCAAATACGCTGCAGGTTAGGGGATATGGTGGACCCTTTGATGTTTTCTTTAGAACACAAACATGGAAGCGAGATGGAGAGTCTCAGGAACGAACGCCAGTTGGCACATGGAAAACCATCGATGATCACTGGAATAAGGCAAAGTCCATTGTTGAGATCAAAAAGGAAAACGGAGAACTTCGGGGATATGTCCGTAAGATATTTCTTCTTCCGCATGAAGGAACTGATCCTGTATGCACAGCGTGCGAAGGTTCTCTAAAAAATTCGAAAGTTGTTGGGATGAAAATTATTTGGGGCTTTAAAAAGGCAGGTGATAAATGGGAGGAAGGAAAAATCCTTGACCCAGGGAATGGTAGCACGTACGCATCATCGATTTGGTTACTTGATACAGATACGCTAAAAGTTAGAGGATACCTCGGGCCGTTTTTTCGTTCGCAAATTTGGAAAAGGGTAAAGTCATACTGGTAAATATGTGAAAAAATAGTAAGATAATCTATTAATATTAGATTATCTTATCAAAATATTACAATCAGAAATTTAAGATCTAACCAATTGAATCACCATCTGCAACGGCCACTTCCTTTCTGTTAAATTTCAATTGTTGAAATTGATCCAGGAATGAAAGTTGCTCAACTTTGATTTTGTGACGCCCTAACTCAGATGCGTGCTCGTATCAAGTCCTTTAACCTCGGCTTCATCCAGGTTATTCCTGACCTCCGCTAAGATTTCGTCTAACTCTCTGGCTGATTGACCCAGGCGTTGAAGCATCTCTTCACTGTTTTCATTTGATTTATACTTCATCAAATTTACAAGGCCCAGAATTCGCGCTAACGGACTTCTCACTTTGTGAGCATTGATGAAGGCATGGTGAATGAATTTTTTGTTTTGCTCCAGGATTGTCTCGGTTCTAAACTTGACAAGATTATTCAGGTTTTCGTTAATTTGTTTCAGTTCTTCTGATGACGCTTGCAGTTCTTCTTCGGACGCTCGTAACTCTTCATTTTTATTTTGTATTTCCTTGTTAACCTCGGCCAGGCTTCTGTTGAGTTCATTGGTTTTATCAAAGCTTAATTGAAGCTCATGTTTTAATTGAGTGAGTTTTTTTACGTTCAATGCATCCTGTACCGTTCGGGTGCGAATATTGTAACACCAAATACCTGCTACCAAAGTAACGCAAGTTGCCAGGGCTCCATGGAAAAGAAATGTTGTCAAATCCATGTAGGCAAGCTGTGTAAAATAAATTTCCTTGTACCCAATGAACTGCAAATAGGCAAACGTGCCATGATGGATCACGACAAGCACAATTAAAGGAATCTGAAGTTTCCAGTTCTGATAGATAATGAGAACTGTGGAGCTGATGAATACCCAAAAATGCATCTCGGCCATGCCGTGCATTTGATAAATGAACTGTGCAGCAATGATGGCTGAGACTGCACTATAGACATACTGGTATAGGGTACTGCCGGGTAAGAGTTTTTTTGAAATGTAGTAAGCAAACAGACATAACCCACCGACACCAAAAGCGACTAACCATGTATCATAAAAGAAAGCAATGAAAATTCCGAAAAGAAACATGAGAGCCAGCAGACCCTCCGTTAGCTTATCTGCCTTTGCGTAAATGCTCGCATACAGATTTTTTAGTTCGGTATCGCTGAGCGTAATTGTGGAGCGATCAGGGGAGTTGTATGTAGTCATCTTGCTGTCCAATACTGCATCCATAAGAGCGAGTGGCTAGTTCATTGAATAGGGGAGGTTGCTTATTACTGACTAAAGAATCAATAGCCATTTGCACAAAATTGGTATTTGGATCAGTACAGTATCGCGCACGATTGTAATTCCCTCGAAAATATAACTGATTGTTTGCCTGAATAAGAGCGGCTTGAGGTGTGGAATATACACCGCATGCTTTGGCCAGGCCCTCACCGGTATCAACGATAATGGCGATGTCTGTGTCGATAAGTCTTTTGGCGGATTCCACTTTTTCTTGTCCGGTCACAGCTACGTAAAAGTCAACACGCTGACCGTATTGTCTTTTCAATGCAACAAAGTGTTTCACATTGAACCGTGAACATGGACAGTCGGGATTGAAAAAGTGCAACAGTTTTGGTTTGGAATAGCGTTGCGGGATCAGCGTGGAATCATATCTGATTACTTCTCGAGGTAGCACAACTCTGTAATTTTCGGGAACCGGGGTGGGCAGCAGGTACTGTATTTCCTGATACCAAAAAATGGCAGCAATACACAAAAAGACAAAGGCTAAAATAAAGGACAGGGCTAATTTCCTCATCATTAGAGACTTTGAACATGATCCAAGTATCGAAACATAAGTAACCTGTCAACATTTACCAAGTCACAATTGCGATCAGTTGATTAATCTTTTGTGAAAATTTAGTTGAAATTGATAGTGAAAGTGCCTTCTTTTCTAGGATTGAGTCCCTTAATACACAAGAAATTAGCCTTCCTAATTTTACGCCAATGTTTTAATCTGCTTGACAAGCGGTTGAAACGTAGTTTCGATACTCAGGTAAAGAAAGCGTGTTTGGAAACAATTATCTACAATTTTTAAGGCTTACTTCCCGATACAAAACTTAGAAAAAATATTCTCTAAAAGATCGTCTGTCGTTATCACCCCTGTGATCTCGCCCAAATAATGCAACGACTGCCTGATGTCCATCGCGAGGAAATCTCCTGTGATACCATCGCTCATTCCTTTCAGAACACGTTCCAATGACTCGTTGGTTTGAACAAGATTTTGGTAATGACGAAGATTGGTCACCAGCACATCGCCAGACTTAACGGTGTTGATGTGGAAGTAGGAGAGAAGCTTTTCTTTTAGCTGATCGATGTTAGTCTTATTGGATGCAGAGATGAACACCATGCCTTCTCTTCCTAGTTTCTTTAAAAGTGCCGGGTCAGCTTTGTCTACTTTGTTTCCAACTTTCACATAGGGGATACCCAGTGCTTCCAATCCCTGAACTTCCGTTTCAATCTCTTCCCAACTGGTGTTAGTAAGATCGAATAAGTACATAATGATCGAAGCTTTTTTCATTCGATCGCGTGTGCGTTCCACACCAATCGCTTCAATCACATCTTTTGTTTCGCGCAACCCGGCTGTGTCGATAAAACGAAAATTAATTCCACCTAATACAATCTCATCTTCAATCACATCGCGCGTTGTACCGGCTATTTCTGATACAATTGCTTTTTCTTCGTTTAATAAAACATTCAGCAAGGTTGATTTGCCAGCGTTGGGTTTTCCCGCAATTACAGTTGGTACTCCGTTTTTGATAACATTACCTTGATCGAATGACTGAATCAGTGAATGTAGGTAAGATTGTATCTTTAAAATCAGCTTTCGTAAATCATCACGTTTGGCGAACTCGACATCTTCTTCACCAAAGTCCAACTCTAGTTCAATCAGCGAAGCAAAGTGAATCAACTCTTCTCGAAGATGATTAATTTCTTTTGAAAAGCCGCCACGCATTTGGTTGAGTGCAGCCTGTCGGGCGTTATCAGTTTCAGCAGTAATTAAATCGGCAACGGCTTCGGCTTGAGCCAGATCAAAACGGCCATTTAAAAATGCCCGTTTGGTAAATTCACCCGGACCGGCCAATCGCGCCCCGTTTTGTAAAAGGACTTTAATGATCTCCTTAATAATAACAGGCGAACCATGACACGAGATTTCAACCGCATTTTCCTGTGTAAAGGAGTTCGGCTCTTTGAAAATTGAGATCAGAACTTCATCGATTGTTCGTCCTTCCTGTTGGATGCTTCCAAAATGAACAGTATGCGAAGGTTGCTCTAACAGATTCTTCCCCTTAAAAACTTTTTGCGTAATGGCGATAGCATCTTTCCCCGATAACCGGATTACGGCTATGGCGGAAATTCCCTGAGCAGTTGCAAGTGCGACTATGGTGTCGGTCATGGCGCGAAGTTATCAGAAAATTGGTAATCGGTAATCGGTGGTCAGTAAACGGTGGTCAGTAAACGGTGGTCAGTAGTATGCAACTTGCAGAAGCAAATTAAAAATGACAACTGATCACCGATTACCGATTACCGATTACCGATAACCGAAAACCGACTACTTTTCCTTGACGATCAAAACAGGAATATTAACCCGATGTCGAACGGTGTTCAACGTTGTTCCGAAGATGAGATCTTTGATCCACTCGTGGCCGTGTGCACCCATCACTAGTAAATCTGCATTGTATTCTTTCACCAGATCAGGAATAACGCGCCTTGGGTTTCCATAGCCGATGGTGGAGGCTGCTATGAACCCCTTTTCTTTTATCTGCTTGAGGTATACATCCAATGCAGCGGCATCTTCGCTCGATTCCAAGTCCGCAATTTCATTACCGTACACCATTGCTCCGGCAGTTTCTACCACGTGGATGAGTACATACTCGGCATCTTTCCCGCCTTGCGCCAAAGCACTTCCAATGGCTAAAGGATCAACTGAAGAGAAATCAACGCAAATTGCCACGCGTTTGTAAACAGGGTTTTCAATCATTGCCAGCTCTTTTGCAGTTCCGTGAGGCAAGCGTGCAACCTTTTCTGCTCGTTTTTCAATAAATGGCTTCACAACAATATAAAGCAAGAGCAAGCCTGCGGCAATGCAAACAGGGACAGCGGTTATCCAAACAATCCACGCATTTCCACCCGCATCAGAAATCCATCCTTCAACTTCATTGAAAACCAATTTAACGTTGAGCGAAACAATAATCGCTGCAATCACCCAAGCAGCAATTCGGACCCATGGTTTAATAACAAACACACCCATTTTTTCTTTGTCACTTGTAAAATGAATGAGTGGAATGATTGCAAAGCCTAATTGTAAACTCAATACCACCTGACTGAATACAAGCAACGCACCTGTTTCACCTTCTCCGTAAACAAGAATCACGATATATGCAGGAATGATGGCTATCAAGCGCGTAATTAATCTGCGTAGCCAGGGAGCAATCCTCAGATTCAAATATCCTTCCATTACAATTTGCCCGGCAAGTGTTCCCGTGATGGTGGAACTTTGCCCCGCGCAAATCAGCGCAATACCAAAAAGAATTGAAGCCCAATCAGTTCCTAACAGAGGAGTAAGAAATTTGTATGCATCCTGAATTTCAGAAACCTCGTACATACCTGCCTGGAAGAAAGTTGAAGCTGCCAACACAAGAATAGCAGCGTTAACAAAGAATGCTGCGTTAAGCGCAACAGCCGAGTCAAGGAAATTATATTTGATGGCGCTCCAGATTCCTTTTTCGTTTGTGTCAATCCTTCGTGTTTGCACCAGCGATGAGTGCAAATAAAGATTGTGAGGCATGACGGTAGCCCCGATAATTCCTATCGCAATGTATAAGGCCTGATCATTTGGCAAGGAGGGAACAAAGCCTTTCACCAATTCACCCATGTGTGGTTTTGCCAAAATCATTTCGATAACGAAGGCGCCACCAATGATTGCAACTAGTCCGATGATAAATGCTTCGATTTTTCGGATGCCATAATTTTGAAGCACCAATAGAAGCAACGTATCCAGTACCGTAAGCGAAACGCCCCAGATGAGTGGTAGCCCAAATAAAAGATTCAATCCAATAGCCATACCCAACACTTCGGCCAGGTCGCACGCGGCAATGGCAATCTCTGCTAAAATCCACAAAGAGAAATTTACAAATGGGTTGTATGTTTTCCGTGACGCTTGCGCCAAATCCAACTGCCGAACAATTCCTAAGCGCGCACTCAAACTTTGAAGCAGCAAAGCCATCATGTTCGACATCAACAAAACCCAAATCAAGGTATAACCGAACTGACTTCCACCGGCTATATCTGTAGCCCAGTTGCCCGGGTCCATGTAACCCACGCTCACCAAATAGGCCGGGCCCATGAACGCGAATAATCTTCTTAATCCTTTCCGCGTTGACGGGTCGACTGACGCGTGGACTTCACTTAATGATTTTCCAGTGGTTGCTTTAAAGTTCATAAGTTAAAAGTAGGATGAGAAGCCAAATAAGAATCCTGCAGTTTTAGAAGGAGGGTTTCCAAAGATGTCGGTTTCCCAGTTGTATCTATAGTTTAATCTGATTACGGTTTGCGAATTGGGTCTCCAACTGAGTCCGGGCATGATTGAATAAAAATCGTCACGAATGTTATCGCCTGTTTCGTTGAAAGTCCCTTTATTCCAATCAACATATTCAAACCGGCTTGCGAGATTAATGACAGATTTTTCAAATCCGAAAATGCTTCTGCGAAAGATTGGCTGAACGATATCTAAAAATCCACCCAGTTGTTTTTCGCCAAACTGTTGACCATAGGTGTCGGGAACATCTACAGAAACAAATGCCCATTCAGTGTTTATGTACGTCTTCGTTAGGGGTACAACTGTATTAAAATCGATTGCCCAGGTATTTACGCCACGTTTTTCGTCTAAAACAATTCCATCTTCCTCGAATTTATTGTAAACACCCCCCATGTAGGAGAGTCCGATTTCTCCAATCTGCTTGTGACGCAGTGCAATCTTTGTTGTGAGCAATGGAATGCCGTTGAAGCTTTCTTCAAAGCGATCCGGGTTTTGTTTTGTAGCCGGAAGGAATGTTTTATTCTCTTCGTTATTGATGATACGATCGTCAAACCCGTTGGTCAGGTAAGCTTCGTAAGCATACACCCAATTGTTTTTGTATAATTTTCCGTACAAGCCAAAGCCTACATTACTCCAGGTTGCCGGAAGAAGTTGAGTAGCCGAGACAGGTCGGTCAATGAATTCCCATTTAGGTCCATCGTGGTTTTGATTGAATGCTCCAATCGGATTCATGACAACACCACCGCGCAAGTTCAGCAATGGATGAAACTCAATGTCAACGGAAGCAAACTCAATATTGATTTCCTTTGTGCCGTCTTCAAATTCAATCTCTGAGAGAAATTTGATACGTCTTGAAATACTGGACGCAATGAAAAGTGTAAGTCTGCGCATTTGGAATTGATGCCCTTCTGATACACCATCGGTTCCGAGATGTTGCCAATTGGCTTCCACGTATCCGCCAAGCGAAACTGGTAATTTACCAACGGAGAGAAATGGGCGGTTGTAGACCGCATCCATATTTAATAATAGCTTGGAGGTGTCTTTCGGAGTTCGTTTGAACAATGTCGAATCAACCTGAGCGAAACTCGCAGTGCTGATCAGAAACAAGCAGACAAAAATTATAGCCGATATGTGCTTACAAGGTATCACGTTAATTCAATAAAAATTTTATCATCAACAATCGAAACGGGGAATGAACGCAAATTTTTTTCAGCGGGCCCCTGAGTCACACTTCCTTTCATGTCGAACTCACTTCCATGACTGGAGCAATACAAATGATCTCCTGCAGCATGAAGCTCAGAACCTTGATGTGTACACTTCATCCAAAGAGCGCTGTATTCAGTCTCACTTTGACGATAGAGATAAATGGGAAACTCCAGCGTATCGTGATGCACAATAATAAATTGGCGCATACTGAACTGACCTTTCCTAGTTTCACTGAATTCGCTTAGGCGAACAGAAACACCTTTTGATTCGATGAAAGCAGTTGCATAATGTGCAGAGGAACAAGCTGTCAACACAGTCGACAAGAGTCCACCGCCCAGGCAGGCCGTACACGTTTGAGTTACAAATTCACGTCTGTTCATCGTTATAGACTTTCCAGAAACCGTATCAACTTTTGTTTTTCATCCGCGGTAAGCGATTGAAAATTATTTTTGCTCTGTTCACCCTCACCACCATGCAATAAAATTGCTTCCTGAATACTTCGTGCCCGTCCATCGTGTAATAGATAATAAGTGCCGCCCTGAGAATTGGCTGATAGTCCCAATCCCCAAAGCGGGGGAGTTCTCCACTCATATGTTTTAGCGGAGCCCTCCGTATAACCATCATCTAATGCCGGGCCCATATCATGGAGAAGTAAATCAGTGTAGGGGTAAAAAGTTTTGTTATTGAGTGCCTGAATAGGGGAAGCGCCCGTTGTCATTTGTGGTACATGGCATTTAGCACATCCGATGGTTGTAAAGAGTTGTTTACCTGTAGCAATCCCACTGTCTTCTTTTCTGGAGACAGGAGCTTTTAATGTTTTTAGATAAAATACAACATCTTCGACCCGTTGATTTGAAATCTCAGGATCGAGGATCGCACCTGAGTGCGTGTCGACTGGTTCGTAAGAAGAAGTTATCCCGATATCCTGATTGTAAGCAGTAGCCGTTTGCTGTGTGAGATCATAGGTTGCAGCTTTTTTGCCAAACCGCCCAATGTACTTTTCATTTTGAGTGATGCTTTCAGGGCGAACTACTGAATAATGTTTTACAGTAATCCAGTTAGGAATACCACTAATGCCATCACCATCGAGGTCGTCAGGATCGGCATAGGAGAGAATGTCAGCATCACTCACCGCATCTATAAACCCGAGACCTGTATTGGCAGGCGGAGTGAATTTCGAGAAAGCAATACCTGCAGGAATTTGTTCCGGGTTAAATCCGGGGATTGCCCGATGTTGAAGTTGAGGCCCACCTGCATGTAAATATTGATTTCCCGTTTCATCGGTTTGGCCGAAGCGTGTAAGTGTAGTAAACGGATGTCCCTTTCCGTCACCGGGATGACAGCTTCCACACGAAGTAGCGATGAATAAAGGACCTAAACCTGTAGAGGATGTAAATATCTCGTCATTAAAAGCAACATCGCCTCGCAGAAAACGAAGGTTCTCTGATGAGGTTAAACCATCTACCGGTCCATCAAGAATTTCATAAGCTGCCGGAGCCGATGGTTCAAACTCTTCGCATGAAACGAAAAGGAGAATTATCAATAATATGGGAAAATGAATCCGCTTCATTGTTACGATACTAAAATGTTGAGAGCCGCTTCTTTAGAGATGAAAGCTTTTTTCTTTTTATCAATCAGGATTTCTACAGAGCCATCAAATTCTGTTTTTTCAAGAATGGCAACATGCGCCCCGATGTACACACCGATCTTACTCAGGTATTGCAGGAAGGAAGGCGAACCACGCTTCACGGCACTGACGGTTGCAGTTTTGTTTGCATTGATTTCACCTAATGGTATTTGTTGTGCTACGTGAATTTTTCCATTCTTATCCGGGATGGCGTGACCGTGCGGGTCGGCAACCGGGTGACCGAGAAATTCGTCAAGCTTTTCAATGAGCAGAGGTGATTGAATATGTTCTAATTGTTCCGCAACGTCATGCACCTGGTCCCAGTTGAATTTTAATTTCTCTACCAGGAAAGTTTCCCACAGTCTGTGTTTACGAATGATCGCAAGCGCATCGGCCTTTCCCTGTTTGGTAATCGTTACGCCATAATATTTTTCGTAAGCAATCAATTTTTTAACAGAAAGCTTTTTGATCATATCCGTGACAGACGCTGGCTTGGTATTCATGGCATCGGCCAGTTCATTGGTGGATACAGCCTTTTCGCCTCCTTCTGAAAGATGGTAAATGGCTTTCAGGTAATTTTCTTCGGTATAACTCAGCATATCCTGTGGGTAATGATATGCAAAGATATTAAATTTAGGCTAGTCTAAAAAATAATTTTAACGAATATTTACTTTAAATTTAGACAACCGATAAGATTTTCGGCCTCTTTTTCCCAGAAAATGTGGTCTGGAGCCATAGGTATGGATCGTTGATTTTTAAGTGCTTCTGACAATTGCGAATAGTTGATAGTTTCTTCAAGCACAATTCCGCCCTGGCACTTCTCAACCAGTTGATGCGATTCTGCATTATGACGGATTAACACCGGAAGTCGTAATGCCAGGTATTCAAATAACTTTGTTGGTATCGATGTTTGCGTACTTGGATTCGGTGGGTAGATGATAATACCAAAATCAGCATGGCTAATTTCTTCCAGAATTTGATGATGAGGAACCAGTGCATCGCCACCGATAAGGGTGATAAAAGGAGAATCTTTAATTTCATTTCTGATTTCAGCAAGCGTTTCAGGAATAGCACAGTATCCAATAATGGTTAATGAGTAGGAGTTATCAAGTTGATGAAGTCCCTTGCCAAGTTTAATGGCATCGAAAACTCCTGAAAACAGGGCTAAGGTTCCTGTAAAAATCAGTTTTGAATTTCCTCTCACTCGCTTGTTGAAATAACTGGAAGCAATTGATCGGGGCAATTTATTCTGATGGATTGTATGGGGTTTTGCAAAATTGAGTTCACTGATGTATCCAACTTCGGCCAATAGAAAATGATGAACAAGTGGTGATGTCATCACTTCAATTATTCTTACGCCTACGGCAAGCATTGATCGAACGAGGAAAGGGTAGGTTGATGTAAACCGGATGGTTTGATAATAATTTTCAAGAACATCATAAACGATTTTTCGCCCATAAATTATTTTGCTCAGTACAGCGATGAGAAGCAGTTCAGGTGTATTGATGATGATAACCTCCGGATCTACTTTGTTTATTCTGCTGAAAATAATCCATGGCATAAGCAATCTCTTAAAGCTCATTCTGCCGAAAGGAGGTAATTGGATCAGATGGATGTCGGGATGAATTGGTTTTGCAGTAGAGGTGTATCCGATAATAGAGACTTCATTCGTTTTATCCGCAGCCAGCGTTGGGCCCAGTTTCTCAAACATGCGGGTATCATCCACAGGCTTGAGCACTGATGCCAAAACAATTCTTCTTTTTTTTATTACTTGCGACAAAGTGGTTATTTACGGATTAAACTAAGTACTAAAAATGGAATTAAAACTACGAATAGAAAAGGCATGGGAAGACAGATCGCTTCTTCAGCAAGTGGATACACAGGCCGCTGTGCGCGAGGTTATAGAAAAGCTGGACAAGGGAATATACAGAGTAGCCGAGCCTGAAGGTGACGAGTGGAAGGTAAATGAGTGGATCAAGAAAGCTGTGATCATGTATTTCCCCATCCAACAGATGGAAACAATCGAGGTTGGTCCGTTTGAATTCCACGATAAAATCGCTTTAAAAAAGAATTATAAATCACTGGGAGTGAGGGTAGTACCGCATGCTATTGCCCGGTATGGTTCGTATATCAGCAAAGGTGTAATTCTGATGCCTTCCTATGTTAATATAGGGTCATATGTAGATGAGGGAACCATGGTTGATACATGGGCAACGGTTGGAAGTTGTGCCCAAATTGGCAAAAATGTTCACCTCAGTGGTGGTGTTGGAATTGGCGGAGTTTTGGAACCTGTTCAGGCTGCACCCGTAATTATTGAAGATAATGTTTTTGTTGGGTCCAGGTGCATTGTTGTGGAAGGCGTCAGGGTAGGAAAAGAGGCTGTTTTAGGAGCCAATGTTGTACTTACAAGCAGCTCTAAAATCATTGATGTTACCGGCAGCGAGCCCGTAGAATACAAGGGGTATGTTCCCGAACGTTCGGTGGTCGTTCCGGGCTCGGTTGATAAGAAATTTAATGCGGGCACTTACTCGGTTTCCTGTGCGTTAATCATTGGCAAACGAAAGGAAAGTACCGATAAAAAAACATCCTTAAATGATGCGCTGCGCGAGAATAATGTATCTGCTTAAGCTAAAATAAACGAATGTGAACTGGCATCTGATTTGACTGATAATATTGTGGAAACAATGGTTTTTTAAATTTGTGGCTCTTTACAGCATATGAGGCGTTTTATTTTCTGGTTATTTGCTAGTTGTATTCTATCAGCTTTTACCACTGACCGAAAAGAAATTTATCCGGTTGTCAAGAACGATAGTTTTATCAAAGGAGAGTATGTCGAGTATAAAATGAGCTATGGTATTTTTACCGTTGGTAAAGGCAGTACCCGAATTGATAAACAGTATTACCGTGTGAACAATCGTGATTGTTTTAAGGTAGATGTCTTTGGAAGAACGGTTGGTATGGTTGACTGGGTTGCGGATGTGAATGATCAGTGGGGTGCCTATGTTGACACCTCAGCTATACTTCCTCATGTTTCCTATCGTAAAATACGGGAAGGAAATTATAAGAAAGATGAGATCATCAACTTTGATCATGTTAAAGGTAAGATTGAGGCGAAAGTCTTCAACCATAAGGAGGGCAAGTTTAAAGAACCTCAGTATTATGATGCGCAGCCCCATGTTCGTGATATGATTTCGGGCTTTATGTATTTGCGCTTACAGGATTTAAGTAAAGTGAAAGTGGGCGATACTGTGATCATCAGTGGTTTTTTTGAAGATAAAACTTATCGGATGAAAGTGGTTTATAAGGGCAAGGAAGTAGTGAAAACAAAAGCTGGCAAAATCAAGTGTCTGGTCTTTAAGCCGGACATGCCCGAGAATTCCCTCTTCAAGGGAAAAGATTCTATTACCGCCTGGTTCTCTGACGACAAAAACAGGATACCCATCAAGGTAAGTGCTGATATGTTCATCGGCAGTGCCGGGGTTGAAATAACTTCTTATAAGGGGCTCCGGAATCCGGTCAATCTTGTGAAATAATCATCAATGGCAGTTTTGTTTTAAGTATATTGGTCATACTTAAATGCTAAACTATGCTAAACGAATTCAAAGCTTTTATACTGAGAGGTAATGTTGTTGACCTCGCTGTGGGTGTTATTATCGGTGGTGCTTTTGGTACAATCGTAAACTCACTCGTAGCAGATATTATAACGCCCATCCTGTTGCAGCCCGCACTCGAGGCTGCAGGCGCTGCTGACATTGCATCGTGGAAACCGGGAGGAATGTTGGTAGGTAAATTTATTTCTTCAGTGATATCATTTTTGGTTATAGCGTTTGTTCTTTTCCTCATTGTGAAAGGAATGAATACTGCTCTCAAGAAGAAGGAAGAAACTGTAGCTGCAGCACCTCCGCCACCACCAGCGGATATTGTGTTGTTAACGGAAATTAGGGATTTGCTGAAGAAGTAATCTGTAATCGGTAAATGGTAATCGGTTTTTTTGTCGGTTACCGAATACTGATTACTGATTACCGATTACCATTTACTTTTTGAATCTGTTGGCAACAACCAAGTCTTTACTACCAGCAGTGTATTGATAGAACCCCACTCCAGTCTTCACACCTTTATGCCCTGCCTGAACCATATTCACAAGCAGTGGACAAGGAGCATACTTCGGATTGCCAAAACCTTCGTGCAGTACATTCAGTATTGATAGACAAACATCGAGGCCAATAAAATCTGCAAGTTGTAACGGTCCCATCGGATGGGCCATTCCTAATTTCATTACAGTATCAATTTCTTGTACGCCAGCCACGCCTTCGTATAAAGTATAAATGGCTTCGTTGATCATGGGCATCAAAATTCGATTTGCAACAAACCCCGGATAGTCGTTTACTTCCACCGGAACTTTCTCGAGCATTTTGGACAGTTGCATGATCGTAGACGTTACAGCATCACTCGTGTTATAGCCGCGAATAACTTCAACCAATCTCATCACAGGCACCGGATTCATAAAGTGCATCCCGATTACTTTATCAGGACGCTTGGTTACCGAAGCAATTTTAG
>DASTYM010000561.1:0-4192 GCA_035764995.1 Cyclobacteriaceae bacterium
GTGCATGGAAAAGGCCTATAAAAATTGCCAAAGTTGTGGGATGCCAATGAAAAGGGATGAGAAAGGTGGTGGCACGAATGCTGATGGATCAAAATCGGTGATGTATTGCAGCAAGTGCTACGAACAGGGAAAATTTACAAAGCCCAACATGACTGTCTCCGAAATGCAAGCACTCGTTAAAGGCAAACTGAAGGAATTCGGTTTCCCCGGTTTTTTAGCTGGCCTCTTTACCAAAAATATCCCTAAACTTGAGCGTTGGAAAAATTCAAATGCATAATTCATAAGTTATGGCCGTACGTAGACCTTTTAATTTGAAACAATGGATTGCAGAAAATCGCGATTTATTAAAACCACCCGTTGGAAATAAAAATTTGTATGCCGATGCAGGCGACTACATCGTCATGATTGTGGCAGGACCTAACGCTCGCAAAGATTATCACTTTAATGAAACGGAGGAATTGTATTATCAATTGGAAGGCGAAATCACAGTGAAAATTCAGGAAGATGGAAAAGCTGTTGCCATTCCGCTGAAAGAAGGAGATATGTTTTTACTTCCTGCGCGCACGCCTCACTCTCCTATTCGTCCGGCCAACACAATCGGTCTTGTGATTGAGTGCAAGCGTGCCTCGAGTGAAGACGATGGATTGATGTGGTTCTGTGAAAATTGTAACAACAAACTGCACGAATATAAATTTCACCTCACAAACATCGAAAAAGATTTTATTCCACGCTTCCGAGATTTTTATGGCTCGAAAGAACATCGTACCTGTAAGAAGTGCGGAACCGTGATGGAGGCTGATCCACGATTTGTGTAGGCATGAACAAAAGCGAAACCCTCCAACAGCTTTCAAGTAATCATGATCGGTTCATGAAATTGGTGAACAGCTTGTCTGATTCGGATTTCATGTATTCAAATAATGGTAAGTGGACGGCCGGACAGCAACTTGAGCATATCATAAAGAGTGTAAGGCCTGTTAACCTGGCGTTAGCACTCCCGGGGTTTCTGCTAAGAATCGCGTTTGGAAAAGCCAACCGACCTTCAAAAACATACGAAGTATTGATTGAAAAATATCACGCCAAATTAGCAGCTGGCGGTAAATCATCCGCTCCATTTATTCCAAAGACAGTTGGTTTGCACCAGCGTGAAAGACTTTTAAAAAAGCTTAGAGAATCAACGACCTCATTGATCGACAGGGCTAATTCATTTTCCGAAAAGAAGCTCGATTCTTTTATTCTACCGCATCCGCTTTTAGGCAAGCTTACACTTCGTGAGATGCTTTACTTTACGAGCTACCATGTAGAACATCACCAGAAACAAGTTGTAGAGAATTTAAAGCCTAAGCAGACAACGCCTGCAACAGCATGAATGGCCTTGCGTACTATTCATCGCCTGTTGGCGAACTTGAAATACAATCACAACAAGATGCCATTACGCTGGTTGGGTTTTTACGAGCTTTAAAACGATCTGAGCATCATACACCGGTTATCCAAACCTGCATTCGAGAACTGGATGAATACTTTTTTAAAGGAAGAAAGTCTTTTGAAGTCAGGATTGAATTGCGTGGTTCAGCGTTCCAGCAAAGTGTTTGGAACAAACTTTTGGAAATTCCCTATGGAAAAACAACCTACTATGCCGATATCGCAAGCAAGGTGGGAGATCTGAATGCAGTACGTGCAGTTGGACTTGCTAACGGACAAAACCCCATTGTGATTATTGTACCATGTCATCGGGTGATTGGTAAAGATGGGAGTCTGGTAGGATATGGTGGAGGTCTTGAAAGAAAAATTTGGCTATTACGACACGAAGGTGCGTTCAATCAATTAGACTTATTTTAGCGGCAACTTATTATTTTTGACCCATGAGGTTTCAAAACAATCTATCCTTTGCCCGACAGCTTGATCGAATGGACTCACTGAAATCCTATCGATCGAAATTTCATATCCCAAAAGTAAAAGGAAAAACAGCTATTTATTTCACCGGAAACTCCCTTGGTCTTCAACCCAAAACCACCAAAAGATTTGTTAATGAAGAATTGGACGATTGGGCCAAACTTGGTGTAGAGGGTCACATCTATTCACGCAGACCCTGGTTATACTACCATAAATTTTCCAAAAAAGGATTAGCCGCCCTCACAGGTGCAAAGCCATCGGAAGTAGTGGCGATGAATCACCTCACCGTGAATCTACACCTGATGCTGGTAACGTTTTATCGGCCAACCAAAACACGTTTCAAAATTATTACAGAAGCAGGAGCTTTCTCTTCAGATCAGTACGCTTTTGAATCACAGGTGAAACTTCACGGATTAAATCCGGAAGATGCGATTGTAGAGTTGAAACCAAGAAACGGTGAACACGTACTCCGGACGGAAGATGTTGTTGCTGCCATCCAACAACATGGTGATCAGCTTGCGCTGGTGATCATCGGTTGCGTTCAATATTATACAGGGCAATTATTCAACATCAAAAAAATTACAGAAGCAGGCCATCAGGTTGCGGCTAACGTTGGATTCGATCTGGCCCATGGAATTGGAAACGTGCCTTTCAACCTGCACAACGACAATGTGGATTTTGCTGTATGGTGTGGCTACAAATATTTGAATTCGGGACCTGGCACAGTGGCAGGTGCGTTCATTCACGAGCGTTATGCGACCAATTTCGATTTGCCACGATTTGCAGGATGGTGGGGCCACAACGAGCAAGAGCGTTTCCAAATGAAGAAGGGATTCAAGCCCATGCCCGGAGTTGATGGCTGGCAGGTCTCTAATTTTCCCATTTTACCAGGTGCCGCTCAGCTGGCCTCCCTTGAAATTTTTCAACAAGCAGGAATCAAAAATCTGCGCAAGAAAAGTATTCTGCTAACTGGCTATCTTGAGTTTTTACTCAACGAGATTCAATCGGATTCTTTTCAAATTATTACGACTGACAAAAAAGAAGAACGCGGCTGTCAACTTTCGATTTATATGAATAAAAATGGAAAGAAGGTTTTTGATAAGATTACCAAAGCTGGAGTTTTTGCCGATTGGCGTGAACCTTATGTGATTCGTGTGGCACCTGTTCCATTGTACAACACCTTTGAAGAAGTATTTCGATTTGCAGAGATTTTTAAGAAAGCATTGAAATGAGCAAACCATCAAACATTGCGATTATCGGGGCGGGGCTAGTAGGATCTTTACTGTCAATCTATTTAAGAAAAAGAGGTTACCAGGTTACTGTTTTTGAACGGAGGGGTGACATGCGAAAAAAAGGAGCAGAAGGCGGCCGTTCTATAAACCTTGCACTCAGCAACCGGGGTATCCGCGCACTTGAAGAAGTTGGATTAGCCGAGCCCCTGAAGAAAGTGGCCATCCCTATGCATGGAAGGGTGATTCATGATCGCAAAGGAAATCTTGGATTTCAACCGTATGGCAAGCAGGGTCAATACATCAATTCTGTTTCTCGAAGCGGCTTGAATATTGTACTGATAGATGAAGCGGAGAAGCTTGGGGTGCAATTCTTGTTTGATGCTCGCATCACACATGTTGATTTAGAGAAAACGAGTATAACAATCAGTAGGCAATCGGCAACAGGCAGTGGGCAGGATGTAACGAATTTTGATTTAATCATTGGGGCGGATGGTGCTTTCTCTGCTGTGCGCGGAGCATTGCAATTCACGGATCGTTTTGACTACTCACAAGATTACATCGATCACGGATACAAAGAACTTACTATCCCCGCTGGTGCAGGTGCAACTTTTCAAATCGAAAAGAACGCGTTGCACATTTGGCCACGCGAAAGCTTTATGCTGATTGCGTTGCCTAATCCTGATGGAAGTTTTACCTGTACGTTATTCTTCCCATTCCAGGGAAATGTATCATTCGATAAATTGAAAAACGATTCGGATGTGCACCAGTTCTTTGCCGAAACATTTCCAGATGTTTTGAAGTTAATGCCTGAGCTCCTGAAAGATTTCAACAGCAATCCAACTTCATCGCTCGTAACTATAAAATGTTACCCGTGGGTTCGTAACAAGACTGTATTGATTGGAGATGCCGCACATGGGATTGTGCCGTTCTTCGGACAGGGTATGAATGCGGGGTTTGAGGATTGCAGAATTTTAAATGAATTGCTTGACCAGCATCAGGAAAATTGGACTTCTGTTCTTCCTGCCATTCAGGAACTACGAAAACCCGATACCGATGCCATTGCACAGTTA
>DASTYM010000562.1:0-3192 GCA_035764995.1 Cyclobacteriaceae bacterium
CTGAAAGCAGAAGTGGGTCGGATACGTCTGGTATTAATGTGAAAGGAACATTACACTGGGTAAGCATCCAGCATACGGTTCCGCTGGAAGTGCGACTGTACGACAGGCTTTTTAAGGTAGAAAATGTTGCTGAATCGGAACTTGATTTCAAGGAGTTGCTCAACCCTGCATCATTGGTTGTTGAAACCGTTTTTGCTGAACCTGGTCTGAAAACAGCAACGGCCAGCGAGCGCTACCAGTTTATGCGTAAAGGATATTTCTGCCTTGATCGCGACTCGACAAAAGAAAAACTGATATTCAACAGAACTGTTGGGCTGAGAGATAATTGGGCGAAGGGTCAGTAGCCATTTGTCATTGGATAATTTAATTTTTTGACTAATGACTAATGACTAATGACTAATGACTAATGACTATTTTATCGCAATACACGAAATCTCCACATTCACATCTTTTGGTAAGCGACTCACCTCAACCGTTTCACGAGCGGGTGGATTTTGCGGGAAGCATTTTCCGTAGATCGCATTTACGCTTGCAAAGTCATTGAAGTCTTTTAGAAAAATGGTGCTCTTCACCACGTTGGAGAAATCCATATCAGCTGCTTTTAAAATAGCAGCCAGGTTTAACATAACCTGTTCTGTTTCTTCGTTAATGTTATCCGTGACAAGGTTGCCAGAGGGTTTTTGAATGGCGATCTGACCACTGATAAAAAGCATATTACCAACCTGCACGGCCTGACTGTAAGGGCCGATAGGTTCCGGGGCATTGGCTGAATAAATGATCTTTTTTGACATGTTTTAGTATTTAAAATTACGTGTGCTACGTAGCTCGCAAATAAAGAAATAATTTTAAGTACTGTTGATTTATTTTGATGTAAAATTACATTCAATGTCTTTTGAATGAGCGAAGTAGTAACTTAGCATTCGTTCAAAAGTAGTCAACTATCCTGAATCAGCTTAAAAGAATATGAATATTCTGATCATCGGTGAGCCCAAAAATTTAGAAGAGGCAAAAGCCAAGTTTGGTGACTCTCACCAATATATGCTGGAGAAAGATCATCGTGAAGCTGAACGTTTTATTGAAGGTAATGATCTGGTATTTGATTTTGTGCTGGACGAAGAACCGTTTGAGGTGGAGGTCTATGCTGATAAGGCGAACTCAAAAATTTTTATCAATACTGCCAAGATATCATTAGCTGAACTGGCCAATCTGGGTGATCATCAAATTAAAGCCAAACTTTTTGGATTTAATGGAATGCCAACGTTTTTGAATCGTGCTATTATGGAAGTGAGTGTTCTCAATCCATATGATGTTCCTGACCTGGTAGAACGCTGCAAGGCCCTGAACACAGAATTTCTAGTAGTGGATGATCGGGTTGGGCTTGTAACGCCACGGGTAATTTGCATGATTATTAATGAAGCCTATTACACTGTCCAAGAAGGCACTGCCACGCGTCAGGATATTGATATCGCCATGAAGCTAGGCACGAATTATCCATATGGCCCGTTTGAATGGTGCCAACGAATAGGTGTTAAGCATGTGTACGAATTACTGGAAGCTGTGTATGAAGACACCCACGATGAGCGTTACAAGATTTGCTCCCTCCTTAAAAAGGAATACTTGAAAAAACCCTAAACTTTTGGAAGATTTTAAGGCATTGGTTACTAACCAGAATGGTCAATAACTAAGTCAAACATGAAGCGCAATAGATAGCAGGTTTCATCCTGATGCAAGTTTTTTTCATTTGCATTGACTAATGAAACTTCCCTATGCTCAACTATATCCTGCCCCGTAAGTCAGCTATTGAAAAGCTGCAGTCCGAATTAACTACCCTTAAAAATGAGCGGAACGCTGCACTAATTATTGCAAAAGCATTGGCGCAAAAGGACTTTGAATCGAACCTTTCTCACTTTAACAATGACAAAAGCGATGTCATTGAAAGTCTGTTAACGCTCAGAAAGAATTTGGGTGAGTCGCATGAGATTGAAAAGCAGAATAACTGGATAACCACCGGACTCACAAAAATCGGTTTTCTTTTTGAGGATGGAGGTAAGGACCTTAACGCGATTCTCGACAGCATACTTTCCAATTTAGTCAGATACACAGAAGCTAATCAGGGTGCTCTGTATTTGGTGAATCGTGACGACTCATCTTGTCTGGAGCTCGCTGCCATTTATGCTTATGGAAGGAAGAGGTATGTGAACGAGAAAATTGACTTGAACTACGGGTTGATCGGCCAGGTGTTTCAGGAAGGATCCTATACATACATGACTGATGTACCTCAAAACTATGTCAAGATCACTTCGGGATTAGGCGAAGCAACGCCCCGATCAATTTTTGCAATTCCACTTAAAACAAGAACGACTACACTCGGTGTATTAGAGTTGGCTTTTTTTCAAAAGTTAAACCCCTTCGAAATTGAATTTCTGGAGAAAATATCGGAGAACCTGGCGAACACAATATTCCTGATTCAATCGGCCAGCAACAATGTTAAACTCCTGCAGCAATCCCAATCTGCGGCAGAACAACTAAGATCGAAGGAAGCTGAATTGCTGAAAAATGTGGAGGACCTGGAAATGATTCAATCCAGTCTTACCATGAAGAACATAGAGCTTGAGCGTGCAACGAAAGAAATAGAAGAAAAAAAGAAAGAGATAGAGAGAACAAAGGAAGCTGAGCAGGAGTTAATTGAATCCAAACTAACAACGCAGCAAGCAATCCATGAATTAACCGTAAAGCGTTTGATAGCCAAAATTGCTGAGCTTGAAAAGAAATTGAATTCGGGTGTTTTAGGAACTCTGTTGAACTGAGATTATCCCCGGAATTTTCGAACTCGAAAGATTAAGACAACGATTACAATTTTTCCTCCATGCGTTTTTTATATTGAGCCGGAGTCAAACCATTTCGCTTTTTAAATGTCTGATAAAATACCGAGAGTGTGTTAAAGCCACTTTCATATGCAATCGCTTCGATGGTATAGACTTTGCCGAGAGAAGACAGAAGCTGTTCAGCTTTACGCAGACGATAATCCAGCATCAGTTCCGGAAAACTCTTATTGAAGTAAATGTTTACTGCCCTGGATAGAATATAAGGCTGCACGTCCAGATTTTTGGCCAGTTTGCTAAGGTTTAAATCTGAATCCACGAACGCCTCCGCGTCCATCAGCTTCTTAACCGATTCTCCAATCTTCGCAGA
>DASTYM010000563.1:0-5466 GCA_035764995.1 Cyclobacteriaceae bacterium
CAGGC
This sequence comes from Cyclobacteriaceae bacterium, assembly GCA_035764995.1. Lineage (GTDB taxonomy): Bacteria > Bacteroidota > Bacteroidia > Cytophagales > Cyclobacteriaceae > UBA2336. The sequence continues at coordinate 6 of DASTYM010000563.1, forward strand.
TTAACGTCTAATTTTTTTTAATTTTAAGGGCTGATTTTAAACTATCAGCCTTTTTTATGGAAATACAAAACGCCTTTCAGTACCTGAAATACAATGTTGAAAATGGAGTAGCAACCATTACCCTCAATCGTCCTGATGTTTACAACGCGCTTAATGATGAGATTACCTATGAAATGCAGGATGCGCTTAAAACCGTTTCAAGAGATGAAAATGTTCGGGTGGTTGTGTTAACAGGCGAAGGAAAAGCATTTTGCTCCGGACAGGATTTAAAAGCTGCTTCGGGTGATCAAAAGCGTTCTTTCCTGCAGTCGCTTCACAAGCGTTATAATCCCATCATCAATGCCATGCGTTCGCTACCTAAACCAATTGTTTGCCGACTCAATGGAGTAGCAGCAGGAGCGGGTTGCTCATTAGCATTGGCATGCGATATAATTGTTGCTTCAGAGGAGACTACGCTTATTGAAGTCTTTATTAATATCGGATTAGTGCCTGATTCAGGTTCGTCATATTTTCTGCCAAGATTGATTGGTATGGCAAAAGCATTTGAGATGTGCAGCATGGGGTCACGCATCAAAGCAAGCGAAGCAGCAACGATGGGGCTCATTAACAAATCAGTTCCAGCCGATCAGTTGGATGCTGCCGTAAAATCGTATACCGATTATTTTGCGAAGGCTCCTACGAAGTCAATAGGCCTGATCAAAAAGATGCTGACAAAATCAGCCACCAGCACCTTAGAAGAAATGCTGGAGTACGAAGCCTACTGCCAGGAAATAGCAGGATCCTCTCAGGATTACAAAGAAGGTGTAACTGCATTCTTAGAAAAGCGCAAACCTAATTTTTTAGGGAAATAATTTAAACGTAAGCCTGAACTTAGCGCCTTATTAGTGCCTTTGGTCTTTGCGGGAAATAATTTCATGCAAGGTCGCAAAGTCGCAAAGAGTTAAGCCCTGTTGCCTATTTATGATATCTCATCACTCCAACCGTTTGATAAGAACAAGGGTCTTTAAAGAATCCTGGATAAGTAGAATCCAGGATTATAGGGAAGGCGATCTGATTAAATCCCGTAAAATAAAAACGGTAGCCTTGCGTTAAAGCTACCGTTGTGCCAAGTGGACCCGGAGGGAGTCGAACCCCCAACCTTCTGATCCGTAGTCAGATGCTATATCCATTAAGCCACGGGTCCATTTTTGGACTGCAAATGTAAATAATTAATTTGCTCAACCAAAAAATGACCTTTTGTAGGCCTTAACAAAAAGTCTATTTTTGTGCCTTCGTTTTACTTAAAAAAGTGCGTGATGTTTAAAAAGGTCTTGTTTTTCGTTTTGTTTAGCGTTCTCAGTCTTGCAGCAATAAGTCAGGTCTCAACCCCCACCACCGAAAAGAAAAAAGGCCGGCCCAACATTCCAGGCACCTTTGCCATCGATATAGGCTTTAACCTGCCAACAGAAAAAAATGGCTTTAACACAAACCCTTTCGGTTCCCGCACCCTTAATATTTACTACTATTACGACTACCGTATAGGAAATTCAAACTTTAGTATTCATCCCGGAATCGGCTTCGGACTGGAGCGTTATAACTTCAATAACGATAAAACACTTGGATATGTATCGGGACCAAACATCGATACCTTGAAGATGATACCACTTACCAGTGTGATTCCTACCGCCTCAAGCTATAAGAAAACCCAACTCATTACGAATTACATCGATATACCTCTCGAAGTTCGCTTTAGCGCAAACGGTGACGACCCGGGTAGGACTTTCAAAGTATCCTTGGGATTCAAATTTGGTGTACTGTATGAATCATTCACCAAGATCAAATACAGAGAAAATGGCGAGACCATGAAGCTTGAGAGTAAACAGAATTATAACCTGAACCCAATTCGCTATGGTCCATTGTTTCGTATAGGATTTGGTCCCTTTTCAGCATATGCTAATTACACATTGTCTCCTTTGTTTAAGAACGGTGAAGGACCTGATGGCGCCAAAGGTTCTAAAATCAACAACTTCACTGTTGGTATAACGCTGGCTGCATTTTAATGATCAGATGTAAGTCATCAGTCATTAGTAATTCAAAACTTTTTTGCCGAGCACAACTGACTATTGCCTAATCCTACTTTGTCAAATTGCTGTTCCAATCGCGTCCCTATGGGACTTGAGTTTATTTTTGGCCGCATTCTACCAGTTGTTAAATCCCTGCCGGGATTAATAATACAGGTGTTGGCATTAAATCCCGCTAGGGATAAATATCGGTAGCCAAAGATCAAAAAATTGCTCGAAAGTCCCGTAGGGACGAAACGTTTAAACCTTCGAAAAAGGAGACAAGCCTGGAATATGGCAAAGTAGGACTAATGACTAATGCCTAATGCCTAATGCCTAATGACTAATGACCGGATAGTCACTCAATTTTTCATGTGGTTAAGAAAAGGAAAATTACAAGCTATCAATCGAAATAATATTGTTCTTAATTGCGTACTTGATAAGTTCTGTTGTGTTTCGTAAGCCAAGTTTTTCAAGAATATTGGTCTTGTGAGTTTCAACTGTTTTTACGCTTATAAAAAGCATTTCAGCAAGTTCTTTATTGGTTTTGCCTGATGCAACCAACCCCAGAATTTCATATTCTCGTTTTGTGAGTTCGTTCGGAAGCTTGGTGTCATTACTTTTTAATTTTTCGTGAGTATAGAAATCTTCAAATACGAGCTTCATGATAGCATCTGTGAAAAAACGGCCTCCACTGTTCACAGCACGGATCGCCTCAACAAGGGTTTGCTTGTCAATATCTTTAGGCAAATATCCATCCACTCCGGATTTGATACCTGCAGAAACATATTCTTTACTAATCTCCATGGTAACGAGTATAATTTTAACGGAAGAATCAGATTCCTTTATCCAACGGGTTGCTTCAATGCCTGTCATCCCACCCATCATGATATCCATCAGGATCACATCAGGCTTATTTTGCCTTACCGAGTTAATGGCCTCTTCTCCTGAAGCAACAGAATCAATAATTACAATTTCATCAATCCCTGCCAGCATTGCCTCAATGCCATCACGGATAAGCTTATGATCGTCTGCAATGAGAATCTTGATTTTTTTAGTTGTCTCCATGAATCGGAATTTTTAACGTGAATGTTGTTCCGGCTCCTGGTTTGCTGGTAGCTTGAATTCTGCCATTCAGCAATTCAACAGCTTTTTTTACAATGGAAAGCCCCAGGCCTGTTCCCTGTATAAATCCAACTCCTCTCCCACGGATAAACGGTTCAAATATCCTGTTGATCTCATCTGCAGGAATTCCAATACCCTCATCGCGCACATCGATATATAAATTGCCATCATCACGCACTACTTCCAGGTACACTTTTTTCTTTTCCGGTGAAAACTTGATGGCATTACTTAACAGGTTGGTAAAAATATTTCTTAGTAACTTTTCGTCTGTCCTGATCTCGGCAGGCAAGTCCTGAAGATAAGTTTCTACTGTATGTGTGTTTTTCGTGCTTTGACGCACATCATCCACAATCTTGAAAATGAAATCTTGCAGGGGAACATGGGAATAGATCAATTGAATTTTACCCGCTTCACTTTTACCATAGGTTAGTACATCGTCCAACAGGCTCATCATGTGCTTGACCTGCTTTTCAATATTTTCTATTTTTTTATAAGCCTCTTCAGAAGTAATTTGATCCCTGTTAGCTTTTAGAAAACACGCAGCATGTTCTATGGATGATATGGGAGTTCTGAATTCATGTGATGCGATAGAAATGAACCTGCTTTTCATCTCCAGTACTTCTTTCTCTTTTTTGATAGCTTGTTGTAATTCCAGCGTACGCTCCTCAACTTTCTTCTCAAGCGACATCCGATAAGAAGTTAACTCTGTAACATCCTGCCCTACAAATAACACACCTGTAACAGCTTCTGTGGGTGAAAATCGATGTGTTCCGTTTAATAAAAAGATTGCTTTTTCGTTCGATTTTACTCGTACGGTAATCTCATAATTACTGACAGATTCTTTAGCCAGAATCTGTTCAAGGAGTTTATCAAATTTCTCTTTGTAACCCAGTGAGAGTACCTCTGAAAATTTTCTGGCAAATACATCCTCCTTGGCAAACCCCGTTATGCTGGCACAGTATTGATTCCATTCTGTAATGTAACCGCGGGTGTCAACTCCGATAATAATAGCATTGGCTCTGTCAATCAGGTTACTGATGTTAACAGCTTGATCTGTAAGTCTTTTTTCAAATATCTTTTGAGGAGTGATATCACGAATGAAAATATGAATGTGGGTTAGAACGCCTGAATTTTTTATGGGTATATACATGAATTCCAGGTATAAAGTAGCCCCTCGTGGAGTTGGGTACTCAATGAATGATTTCTTTTTTGACATGGTGTCATTAAGAAAATCATGTATTGCTTCATCCTGCGTTTTTAAAATCTGAATTATGTTGTCTTGCAGCTGTAATGGTGAGTCGAATATCTCTTTGCTGAGGTTTAGTGCTACTTCATTAAAGTAAACAACGGTGCCTTCTGCATCTGATATGATCAGGGCCTCATCGATGTCATCAAGAATGGAGTTGGGGAATTCCATTGCTCTTGCGTTAAAGCTATTTTATAATCTCTGTTCAATCGGTGATAAACCCTACACCATAGCCGAACTGACAATGGTTATGAGCACTTAGAATATAGTTGTTACAATTGTGGTTATTTATTTCCGCTCCATGGTTATTATTCCCTTGCTTCATATTTTAACCTAAAACACCCTGAATGAGCAGATTTTATTTGTAATCAAACTAAAAGCATAGGAGTTACTCCTATGCCCTTTACTATAATTACCGTCAATTAGGTATTCTCGCTTTGTGCTTCTTAATTCTATGGAGAAGCAAGGAAACAACCCGTTGATTGAAACGATCATTTCCGCTATCGGAATTGTCAAGCTTGCCATCTTAATAGTTGGGGTGATCTGCATATTGCTTATTTTTCTTCCATCAGGTTTGAAAAGGAAATCGCTTGAAGAGCCAAAGATGGTTGTTCATCCATCACATTGGACCCCACCTGATATTAAATCTATTCCGCAAAATGAATCTGGTGAACTGATCAAGTACGGATACGAACTTATTGCCCAAACAAATAAATTCTTAGGGCCGGAGGGAAAGGTCAGCCCTGCAGGCAACGGGATGAGTTGTACCAATTGTCATCTGGATGCGGGCACGAAATACCTGGGGAATAATTTCAGTGCTGTCGCATCCACTTATCCAAAGTATCGGCCACGGTATGGCGGTGTCGAATCAATTGCCATGCGTGTAAATGACTGCATTGTGAGGAGTTTGAACGCTGAAAAATTAGATACAACAAGTCGTGAGATGCAAGCGATAGTTTCCTATATGAAATGGCTTGGCAAAGACGTTGAAAAAGGTAAGACGCCTGAAGGCGCTGGATTAGTGCCACTTTCTTTTATGGGTCGTGCTGCA
>DASTYM010000564.1:0-3142 GCA_035764995.1 Cyclobacteriaceae bacterium
CTTTTGACGGGCGACAGGACCACATATTTTCTTGAAAAATCTCCATCCGGGTTGTTGACGAAATAAACTCCTTCATATCCCGTTCTAAAAGTTTCCTCATCATATCGCTTAATTAGTGTTGAGAATCGGGTGGTATCACCGCTTTCAAGTGATTCGCCTGTGGTGTTGAATAAGAGAACATCAACACTATACCTGTTAAAATATCCTGATAAAGAGACTTGCTTGATTTTTTGTCGGATAGCATCTTTTCCCAGGAATGGGCTCGCTATTCTGCTTTGAATAAATGCATCAGACGATATTCGTTGGGTGGCTTCGAATAACAAATACTCTCCAAAATAATCACGTTCATCCAGGAAACTGCTGGCGAACCGAACCTGGTTTTGAAAATTTCCCTGTTGCTCGAAATGTCGAATCGCAAACATTCCGTTTATCGAAAAGCATATCACGGCTACAAAAAAATAGATGAAAGTAGTGTACTGAAATTTTCGGAGCGATTTAAAAAGCGAAAATGAAATGATGCCAACAAAATAGATCACCCCCGCCAAAAGAGACCAGATATAAATCTGGCCTGATAACGTGTTGAGAACAACGAAAGCTACACAGCCTGTAGCAAATGAAAGAATCAAGGGAAGTATTTTCTTCTCTCGGGCCAGGAGTCTCATATTCACGTGCATGAAGAAAAAAGAACTAATCCACGCCAGCACAACCGACAATAATGCAAATATCCGAAGCGGGTCAAAGTGTATCGACTGCGAAATGCTTAAGGTAATGGTAGAGTTATTATAAATTGTTTGTACTACTACGAAAGGAAAGAGCATGCCAAACATTACACCCAACACGCTAAAAACTGAGAACAAAAAAATTAATACCGGGTTTGAAAATCCCTTTCGGAGAAAATGAAACCGATAGTAGTGACGGAACAGGTACTGGCACAGTATGAGGACTGCAATAGAATTGAGCACTAAATCTCCCAGCGAGGGATTGAGTTCAGAGGAAGCAAAATAGGTAGGCTCGAAGAATGCTGAATCAGTAAAGCGTGCCGGGAATTCTGCTGCAATCATAACAACCCGGGTCAGTGCTACTGCTAAAAACAAAACCAGGAATCCAAGAGCAGGTTTTAGCGTTGAAATGACTTCAATCTGCCGTGATAAAAGCAGGTACAACACAACTATTCCCAATGAGAAGCAAAGAATAGTCATATTAGCCCAACCGTCACGCATCGGTCTTGAGGTTGGAATAAGCAATATTCTGAATACAGATTTAGTATCGAGCATCACAGCCTGCCCTTGCGATTCGACTGGGTCCAGTAGCTCAATATCATGAGTATTAAAAATATCCTGATTCCAATAAGGTGTTAAATAGTTGTTACTGATCCTGTAATGGATATGCAAGGGAACTATTGCAATCAGAAATCTGCCCGAATCCAAACCCCATTTTTTGACCAGGAATTCTCCTATGTTTTCCTTTAGAAACTTCAGCTCAAAGTCTCCTTGCAGATGATGGAGCGGTGGAATGAAATGATGGTCGTTCCACTTAATCAGACTGTCTTCTTCAAGAACGAGAAAAATAAATGGCGATCTGTATAAAATCTTACTGTTACCCGCTTCTTCGAGGATGGCTTTAGCCATCCCATCAATCTCCTTGATCACGCTCTCAAGGTTTGAGCTTACCTGCTGACTCAGTTTTTCAATAGACGTTGGCTGACTAGCCCGGTTGGAAGTGTAGATACCACCTACCGTACAGGCCAGCAATGCAATTAGAAGAAATGATTGTTTGCTCAATTTCTAACAAATGATTATCAATAAAGTTAACAAATAACTCTATTGACTAAAGCTGGAATCAAATCCAATGCCACCGAAAAGATACAAATAGATGATGCGGGAATACCGATAATTGAAAGGAATCAAGAGAATCATTACCCCAATAACCGTGAACATGTAAACATATGCAGATGGGCGATCCGCAAAAAAGTACAGGACCAAACTCACCAGGAGGATCATCATCACCGTGATTGCATACCCCACATACATAGCACCCTGGTAAAATCCAGGCTCCGGTTCCAGTCTTACTTCACAATGCGGGCAAGTCGCGTTCATCTTATTAAACTGAAACAGGTGTCCAATGACGGGGTGTTTAAAGATCTCCCCTTTTCGACACCGCGGGCATTTACCTTGTAGTAATGCTGCCGGGTAGCTGAGTGCTGGCATTCCTTCGACTCGTTTTATACCAAAAATATCCCAAAACCAGAGCTATCAAGTAAGGCATTGAAAGCAGATATAAGATGCCCGTATTGATTCCGGCTGCTATCCCAGCATCACCATTGCTTACATTGTTTTCCAGCTGTGTACGGCACATGGCGCATTGCGCTGATGATGCAATCGGTGCAACAAATACCAACAGAAAGCTTAAAACGATGAATAATTTGCGTGCCATCCTCCTAAAACTCTAATTCTCCGCCAATCACTTGTAATACGGACTGATCATCAAATATACGACAACACCCGTTACCGCAACATATAACCATACAGGAAAAGTATATTTCGCCAAAGCTTTATGGCGCTCGTAATTGCCATATAAAGCCCGCACAAAAGTGAATAACACCATTGGAATAATAACAATAGAAAAGAGAATGTGTGTAATCAGGATAATGAAATAAACGTAGCGGAGAATACCCTCACCACCATAGGGAGTTGATTCAGTAGTCATGTGGTATAGCACGTACATAACCAGGAACGAAGCTGAAAGCCCGATGCAAATCTTCATCAGCATTTCATGGACTTGTCTCTTTCCGTTTTTAATAGCGATAAATGCAATGATCAAAAACACCGCAGTAAGACCGTTGATACTGGCATAGATTGGCGGCAGATATGAAAAATCATACCCGGGTATTTTCACCCTGAACAGTGATGCAACTACTAAAGGTACAATAATCGATACCGCTATAATTAACTTTCGATAAGGTTGTTTTTGCTCCATTTTAATAACGCTTAAATAAAATATTCAATTCATGCACAAAGAGCCTGTCTGCATCTTCCAGGTCGTGTAAATTATACTGGCCTCTGATTCGTTTTTTAGAATCAATAATAAGAGCGTTGTCTGAATCTTTCAGCAGGAAAACACAATTCTTATTTGTTGCCAACGC
>DASTYM010000565.1:0-2620 GCA_035764995.1 Cyclobacteriaceae bacterium
CGCTCTACAATCTCCCTGATTTTTTCTTCTTTAAGCGGGAATCCCCACTCGTCAATCTGAGCGGTGTCTGCTGCGCTACGGAAAATACGGTGCATACCGGTAATGGTATCGCCAGCCTCATTGATAGGCTTACCTTGATCGGATTCATCCCAAATCTGTTTAGCCCACATCATACTCTGGGCGATCTTGCCCATTTCCTCGGTGGTGGTTTGAAAGTGCGCCTTGCCGATGATGGTTCCGTAGGTCTTATCAATCATGGCCTCACGAACGTGGTCCATCCATGTGTTGTACGGATTGGCCTCTTCATCCTTACCAAACTCGTCACGCAGGTAACGCTCTAAGCGACCACCGTCATAAGAACTTGGTCGGGATGGCGCATAGTCAATCTTGGACCCCAAAGCCGGATAGAAGTAATCTTCTTCCGTAGTCATTGTGGCCAGTTCGCCCTTCTTTTGTTTGTCTTGTAGTTGTTTAGTAGAAACTTGTTTTACGGGATAACTGAACTCAATTATCGTAGAACCCTCAGTGTTACCCTTGTTAATAGGTTTCACCAAAGGATGGAGTAGGTTAATACAAAAGGTTATACGGGAAAATGAGTTATCAAATACGTGACGCTCAGTAATAGATTGCATACCACACCACACGCTTGACACACGGGTGGCATATTCAGCTATCATGGATAAGGTCCGTTCGTTCTTACCGTCACGGCGAGCCGCAATTGTCACCAGTCCAAAGCAATTAGGCGTTCTCACGCACTGCATCCAGCATAAAAACCACTTACTATCGGTGTACTTGTACTCCGGAGCTTTACGGTTCTTCATCACCCAAGCTGACAGGTGCCAAAAATTTAATCCCGTTATGTATAGTTTCTGCCCCTTAATGAATATCCAGAAGCCGTTTTTACGTTTATGGTAGTAATTATCTGCATAAGCCTCAATTTCTTCGGCATCCCACTCAAATAATTCCTTGGGGATACGAAGGTTAGGCATCTTCTGCTCTTCAATGGGCTTGCCGTAATTTAAACAAAGGTGGTCTGCTGGAGGTTTAGGGAGTAGGATTTTATAACCATCAATGATGATTTCACAGTCGGAGTTCTCAAAATCTGCGATGTAATCGCTATAGAACCATTCGTATTTCTTCTTTTGCTCCTTTTTAGGTCTGCCTCGTGCCATCTATTCTACTGAATTGCTTTCAGCGTATTTTTCTGCGTAAGTTATAATCTTGTTTCGTTGCGCCGCAATAGCTCGCTTCATCTTCACATCTCCGAATAAAACCTGCTCCCATTGCATTAAATCCTGATGGAAACGGCTTAAATCCTTAGAAATATCGAGCTTCATCTTGGTTACCTCAGAGGCTCTAACCCCTGTGTACTCATTGATTGGTTTGCGCAACTCTTCCTGTATCTGATAATATGAAATATAACTGGACCACCACGCTGAAAATTCGTGATTGGCACACAGTTTGAGATATTCTGCCATCATGGAAACGGTAGTCTCGTCTGAATAGTTAGATAATTTATCCAGCAAATCCACTGTTTTCTTGTCTTTGAGACTGTATCCCAAGAAGTCTAAGATCGAAGTGTATCTCTGTCTGGTGTCCTTGATCTTAACGAATGGCGAAAAGGTGTCCGAACTTAAAATTACGATACGCAGCTTTTCGTCATTTGCTTTTTGGGAGAATAAGTCCACAAATGCCAAATCTGGATACTGGTCTATAACCAACTTTCCTTTTGGCACCCGTGAAAGGTCTATGTAACATTGTGATAAATCAACTTGCTGTTTCATTGAGCTGTTCCTCTCTTCCTACTAAGGCGTAAATATCCTTGCGGTGAATATACCTGAGCTGATTAATGCGGCCTTTTATTGTTTGCTGCATATCAAACTCCATTTTGTGGGCAAAAATTGGGTTGTATATGATTAAATCCCCATTGCAAAGTTCGTTGTTAAAATCCATAGACAACGGAAATTCCATATACCCATCAAGTGGCTTACCGGAGTATCTTACTACACCTATCCGCTTGAACTTCCCTTTGGTGCCAAGCTGAGTGCTACCAGCAAATATCAATAACTGGTCTTTGTATTGTGGACCGTTTTCTGTTATCTCTACCTCTGATTTGGTTTCTTCAATGATAACATGGCCATTAACCGGCATAAGATCATCTCCATCTATAATTGCGATAATTGAGTCGTATTTAATCAGGTAGTACATCTGGCCGCTTTCATCCTCAAACCAGCCTTGTTCCTTACGCACTTCCATCTGTTGCAGGTAGTCGAACACCACCCTGTCTCCGGGCTTTACCTCTATTTCAGTCTTATACACAAGTGAGGCATTGCGCTTACGACTCATGTAATCAATAGACTGCCATCCATTGTATTTCATCTGTTCGTCATAGTAGTAGAACAGTGATTCCGGAACCTTAACCACCTCTCCCTGTACTGACCATTTTTGAACAGCCGCCCTTGATGTGGCATCATTTCCTATCTCAAGGCGTAGCTGGCCGACAACATATTCAGTAAAGTCCTTGTCTGGCTTTATGAGTACAAAATTACTTGGTATGGTAATTTGATTAGGGTTCATAAAATTGCGTTAGGAGTAAATGTAGAAGTTTTTGCCCAAAAAA
>DASTYM010000566.1:0-6033 GCA_035764995.1 Cyclobacteriaceae bacterium
GAAGTACTCATTCATTTCAAAGTTGGAAAAAACTAATTTTAGGATCGAGAGTTTAGGAAAACCAAATCTTAAGTATCTGAGTGAGCCTTTTGTCCACAAAGTTTTTGAGAATGATCGGTTTATCAAGGATATCGTACTGGAATCTATTGACAAGAATTTTGTCAGTATAAACCTTGTGCCGAACCATTTAATTCGTGCTGTTCTTTACGGCGAAGATCCTAACTTTTATAAACATAAAGGCATTGATGAGATTTATGTTGGTTTGGCAATCATTGCAAATTATACGAATAGAAAATTCACAAGAGGCGCTAGCACGATTACTATGCAGCTCGTCAGAAACCTTTTCTTAACGAAAGAGAAAAGTCTCTACAGAAAGGTTGAAGAAATAATTTTAGCTTGGCATCTGGAGGAAATTTATAAAATCTCAAAAGACAGACAATTGGAGATCTACCTCAATATAATTGAGTTTGCCCCCGGCCTTTATGGGATAGCAAATGCAAGTCAGTTCTACTTTGATAAACGCATATCTGAGCTTACTGTTCTGGAAAGCTTGGTCTTAACATATATTATACCACGACCTAAATATTTTCTTGAGGCAGTGGAACTCAAATCAACCAAACTGCAAAGGAATTTGAAAAAGCATGTTTCATTTTATTCTAATATTATGTTTAAGAAGGGTGTGATTTCAGAGCTTGAGTTAAAGAACTTAGGCAACGAGATAAGATTTTCGCAAAATATTAATTCGAGTATTTTTCTTTAGAGTTTAATGGGAATGAATTTGGGCCTGACCAAAGATTTTAACGATAAAGTGGAAGGGTTGTTGAAAAACTGCTTGGCTAGGGGCATTGAAATGCGTCCAACCGAGGGATTGCGCAATCCAGTTGTTCAGGCTAAGTATTGGAAACAGTCGAGGCTACAGTCGGAGATTGACTCGAAAATTAATGAGCTACTGGATCTTAACTGTTCATTTTTAGCTACAGTTATTAGAATTAGCGACTATAGTAAAGGCCCGAAAATTACAAATGCCATCCCAGGAAATTCGTGGCACCAATGGGGTGAAGCTTTGGACTGTGGCTGGGTGGTTGATGGAAAATTTTTATGGAGTCTGTCTCACAAGATAAACGGCTTGAATGGGTTTGAAGTTTACGCTGAAGAGGCTGTAAAATTGAATCTGGAACCGGGCTTGTTATGGCAGAGCATTAAAGACGGGCCCCATGTCCAACTACGAGATATTTCAAGCCCCGCGCAAGTTTATTCTCTTCAAGAAATAAACTTTGTAATGGAGAAGAGATTTTCCTATTTAATTGCACTGTAGGTTTCAAGTTGGGCAATGGATCATGGAGTTCACCTCACTAGCTTCCGAGTTCTTGTCTTAGAACCGGTTCCTTTTATCAGATTATCCTGCTTTGCCAGGAGTAATTTTGTTTGGTATAAATAATTTATTTCGCTGAGTATTGCATCCGAATGCAAGAGTCGGGATGCTTTTTTAACGTCATATTTTCCTGTCAAAATTTGGGAAATTAGTTTTGAACACGACCTTGATAGTTTCTGGCTGCTTTCGAAAAGCTTTTTGAAAAAATCGGTACCCCAAGTATTCATCCCGTGAAAAACATAAATGTATAGTCCTGGGTGCACAATTGGAAAAATATTTCGGTGGCGTATTATGTCATATACAAATATCGCATCTTCAGATTTTGATCGGGGGGGATATTTTATAGCAGGATAAATATCTCGACGATAAAGTATGCTACCCTCCCAAAGTCTTTGTTTCGAAAAATAAGCCTGCTTATTCGACTTGTCAAAAATAAAAATATAGTTAAGAATGCTTGCGGCGTGTCTGTTATTCAAAACACCTGCGACCTGTATCTTGAGCCTGTCGGTATGATACCAATCATCATCATCCCAGGTACACACGTAGTCGCCAGAGGCATTTTCGATTGAAATATTGCGTAATTCACCAAGGGAAAGTTTAGGTTTCCGTGGAAGAAACACTGGTTTAATCTTAATCCGTTTTGATTCTCTCTTAATAAAGTCCGTTATACTTTTACTTGCGCCTTGATAAACAATAATAAGTTCTTTGTTTGGATAACTTTGTCCCTGAAAACATCGTATGGAGTTCTTCAAATGGAGCATTCTATTGCTCGTGATGCATAGACAGGAAATCAATGGTTCAGGCGGAAGCTGCATTTCAATCATAGTGTTGTCAGTTTTTGACGCCTTGTTGGTATACGTTTTGCGATAGCTTTAATTTGGCCAAAATGACATAAGTGATCCTCTAGCAAATGATACCACATGAAATAATTATTATATCCTCCATCCACCTCATATAGCCAACTTTCTTCCTTCCCTCTTAGTCTCTTTATCGTTGCGTTTCTGGTTTTCATCCAAAGTTTGGTATAAAAGGTGACAGGGTTTCCTCGGATCGCCCTGTCGAGCATTTTGTTGGGGCCGGGGAGTGCACTTTGCCATAAAGAAGCTTCCTTTGCATTGAAACCTCTCTTCTCAAATGTCTTTAACTGAATGAGGTACTCCATTGCAATAATATGCTTCAATAAAGTTCCTATCGTCGGGGTATGCCTGTTTACCGCATAGTCTAACTCGTCCGTGGAGATTTCTAAAACAAAATTCAGTATGTTTTGCTTTGCTAAATTTAAAAAGAGAATTAGTTGATCGATCTGGTTTGAATTATTCCGAGGAAGAATCATTTGAGTTAATTTGGACTTTCGATTTGACATAGTCGATGTTCAAAACAATGCTTTTTCTTATTAAGAATTGTGCCTGCCTAGGCTAAAAATTCGATCAAAAATCCTTTCAAAGACACTTCGATCATTCGTCAAGACTTCACCGTCACCGGACAATAATGAAGCGGCAGGAACCTCTCGTCCTTTAGTTGTTACTATTCCATTGGATAATTTTATTTTTACGGAGTAATAGCCATCGACCGGTACGTCTGAAATGTTTTCAACTCGACCTATTATTACTCCAAATTCTTGGTAGGGGTATGCAGTCAATTTAATTAATACCTTCTGTCCGCCTGCAATTTTGTTTGCACCCTCTTTAGGTACACTGGCCTTACACTCATAACGTTTGGAATTTGGGACAATCATCACTACTGCATCCGACATTTTAAAAAACTGATTCTCCTTCTTAAAGAAATTGATCCTGCCAGCGATCGGTGCTTTTAATAAATATTTCCGCTCCCATTCGGTTATAGCGACATCTAGTTTCTGGATGTTTTCTAAAATTTTGTATTTAAGATCATTCTGGAATTGAATAAGCTCGTGGTTCAATTGAAGAATATTCCTCCTTAATTCCACCTGCCGTATTTTGTTTTCCAAATATGAAGACCTAATTGTCTGCACTTTAACACAGTCAATCTTTAATTTTTCTTGCTCGAGCTCCAATTGTTTAAGCAAGAAAGTCTCCTTTTCTTTGAGAGCTTCATTCAAATCTTCTGAATGCCTTAACTTTTCCTCGTACGGCTTTTCTTTCATAAGAAATAGGTATCGCTTGTGGGAGAGATAAAGGTTAACGTAAGGTTGCTGAATCTCACCCAGGTTCAGTTGGGTATCAAAAATGACTCCTGTTATGTCACCTGAATTCCGTGACAGTGAGTCCATTCTTTTAACAACGCTTTTTACAACGAGAATATCTTCCAAGGTTGCTGGATTCGCGATTAAGCAGATTGGATCATTTGCTTTCACTATTTCGTTGTTGTTGAGAAAAAACTGCTGAATCTCTCCGCTGGTCCGCGCCAGCAATTTAACTGGCGGGCTAACTGATGTTATTGTTACCTTAGTTCCAACGACGTCCGGATATTTGATAAAATCAGTTGCGACCAACAGTAAAATTGAAACAATAAGTAGCAGCGTTACACCATGACGAACTATCCAGCCTGGGCTCTGACTCATTATTTCTTTGACTTCCTCACTTTTAGGTGCGACGTCCACCAGATGACTGGACCTTCCGTTCCCATTCTTGATCAAATTATCAATGTCTGCCATTTTGCAGGATCTAAAGTTGATTCTTGACTAATTCAAAATACTTTCCTTGGTTTTCGAGAAGGTCGCGATGATTACCCACCTCTACAATCTCTCCCTTTTCCATGACAATTATTTGATCTGCATTTCTCACGGTGCTTAGCCGGTGCGCGACAACGATCACTGTTCGGCCGACGAAAAAAGTTTCAAGGTTTTCCATTATTATTTTTTCGTTGTTGGCATCCAAAGAACTAGTAGCCTCATCAAAAAAAATGAATTGTGGATTTTTATAAACAGCTCTCGCGATTAACAATCGTAGCCGTTGCCCCGCACTAAGGCCATTACCCACATTTCCGACCTTGGTGTCATAGCCTCTTGGTAATTCAAGAATGAATTCTTCCAAGTTAGCTATTCTGGCAGCCTTCGACATTCTAGAGTAATCAATGTCCTCATGAGTCATTGCAATGTTTCCAGCTATTGAATCGGAAAAAATAAAACTATCCGTAAATACTACTCCGCATTGGTTTCTCCATTGCTTTGGTGAAATTGACTGCAGATTGGCCGAGGCAAGACGAATTTCTCCTAAATATGAATCATAAAACCTCAAGAGTAGCTTAAGAATTGTCGTCTTTCCACAACCACTCATCCCAACAATTGCTGTCACTTTTCCTGCAGGAATGGTAAAACTGCAATTTCGTAGTACCATTGGGCTGGTTTTGCCGCCATACTGAAAAGATACATTTTGAAATACGAGATTGCCGGTAAGTCTTGCTTTATTCAAGTCGCCATCAGGTGTATCCATGGTGGCCAAATTGTTTTCTTCATCGTCACGCTGATGAATTTCATTTATTCTCTCAAGACTAATCTTTGCATCTTGCGCCGAACGCATGAACCCGAGCAGTTGCTCTACAGGGGAATTCATTTGGCCGATGATGTAACTCACACTCAGCATCATTCCTAGAGAAATGTTGCCCTCGACGACTTGTGTGGCAGCATAGTAAGAAATGGCTATGTTCTTAACCTGGATGAAAAAAGTATTTCCAATTTTTTGGTACTGTTCTAACGTGAGTGTACTCAACCTTAATTTGAACATCTCGACCTGGATACGCTCCCATCCCCATCTCTTTTCCACTTCGCTATTGTGTATCTTGATGTCTCGCATACCCATAATCAGCTCGTTGATAGTGCTTTGATTCTGTGACTGCTCTACAAAATATTTGTAGTCCAGGCTTTTTCGATATCGTAAAAAGACTGAGATCCATGCGACAGAAAGAAGACTTCCTCCAATAAACATAAAGGCGATCCATGACTGGTAATACCACAACACTATTGAGTACACAAAAAGCGTTATCATCGAAAATAATGTATTAAAAAGACCATTAGTAAGGAAGTGATCTATTCTTGAATGATCTACAATTCTCTGTAGAATATCGCCTATCATTTTAGTTTCAAAGAATTTCATCGGCAGCTTCATTAGTTTGGTTAAGAAGTCTGAAACGACGGAGATATTCACCCGACTATTGATGTGAACAAGAATGCGACCCCTGATGATCTCCAAAGCTGAGTTACCAAGTGCTAAAGCCAATTGCGAAATCAGGATCAATTGGATGAATCCAAGGTTTTGATGATTAATGCCATAGTCTACAAGAGCCTGAGTTAGAAATGGAAATATGAGGGAAAAGATACTACCAAGGAAGAGTGCGATAAGTAGCTGTAAAATGTATTTCCGATAAGGCCTCAAATATTTGAACAATACGCTGAAATCTCGGGCGGTACCCTTGCTTTCTTTTTGTTGGTAGAAGGAGTCGGTGGGTTCCAATATTAGCACCAAACCCTTAGAATCGTCTTTTTTCAGCCAACACTTTAAGAAGGTTTCACGATCAACAGTCACCATGCCGAAGGAGGGATCGGCGACCTTTATTTTAGCGTTTTTATTTTTGGAGGTGTAATCTTGCGGTGGCAAAACAACAAAATGTTTTTCCTTCCAATGAAGTATACATGGCAACACAACATCTTCGTCGAGCATATCGAAGCTTACACGACCGTTGAATGT
>DASTYM010000567.1:0-13154 GCA_035764995.1 Cyclobacteriaceae bacterium
GATAGAAGAGTGCAAAGATATGGTTGTTTTTGGGCTAGCCAGTGGTAGGAATCGATATCTTACGCAAGAGGCATTGTCTACTTATAATATTCCTAAACCTGATATTCTTATTTGTTCAGCTGGTTCGGAAATTTACTATACAGAAAAATTCATTCCGGATGCAGGATGGGGAAGCCACATAGATTTTCAATGGCAGAAGGATGAATTGCAAGAGGCGCTATTAAGTTTTCCAGGTCTTCACCTACAGGAATCGCCCGCGCAATGGCGTTTCAAATTAAGCTATTACGTAGATAGCAGTTTTGATGAATGTGCTTTAGCTAACCTTTATAAGTTTCTCAGTGATCGTAAACTGAGAGCTAAAATATTATTAACTGAAAATCGTTTCCTGGATTTATTACCTTTTCGTGCGAGCAAGGGGAGTGCTGTCCGCTACCTGAGTTATAAATGGAATGTACCGCCAGATCAGATTATTACAGCAGGAAATAGTGGAAATGATTTTGATATGTTGAAAGGAAAGACAAAGGGAATTGTCGTTGCCAATTATAGCAAGGAACTTGAAGCACTAAAGAAGATCAAGTCTATATATTTTTCTAAACTACCTCTCTCAAGAGGCGTTCTCGAGGGGATAAGACATCACCTAAAGCAACTCTCCGGCTAAATTCTGATGGGCACGCTTCTTGCCGCGATGAAGCCAAAGAGCTGCCTTCATGAATAGGGCGAGTGGTGAATTTTGCAACCGATGGACATAGTATTACTCATTGGATTAATGATGTGGCGGTTCCGTCAGGACTTTTTTGTTTATTTGTAATCGAAATACAACCACCGTGAAGCAATACCTTGATTTAATGAAAGACATCCTGGAAACAGGTGTGTCAAAAACAGATCGTACCGGTACGGGAACACTTTCTGTATTCGGAAGGCAGTTACGCTTTGACCTTTCGCAAGGTTTTCCACTGCTCACAACCAAAAAACTTCACACCAGATCGATCTTTATTGAGCTCTTATGGTTTTTAAAAGGCGATACTAATATTAAATACCTCCATGATCACGGAGTTACGATTTGGGATGAATGGGCCGATCAAAACGGAGACTTAGGTCCAGTATACGGTCACCAGTGGAGAAGTTGGCCAACACCAAACGGAAGCACGATCGATCAAATTACGAACGTACTAAACCAAATCAAGCAAAAGCCTGACTCCAGAAGGCACATCGTTTCCGCATGGAATCCGGCAGAGGTTGATAAGATGGCATTACCTCCTTGCCATGCCATGTTCCAGTTTTATGTTGCTGATGGTAAGTTATCTTGTCAGCTTTATCAGCGAAGCGCTGATTATTTTTTGGGGGTCCCATTTAATATTGCTTCCTACGCTTTGCTCACCCACATGTTTGCTCAGCAGTGTGATTTGCTGCCGGGCGACTTTGTGTGGACGGGCGGAGACACTCATTTATATACCAACCACCTGGATCAGGCAAAACTCCAACTGACTCGCGAGCCCTTTGAATTGCCCCAATTAAACATTCGGAGGAAACCTGCCTCCATATTCGACTATCAGTTCGAAGACTTTGAGATCGTAAATTATCAGTCGCACCCTGGAATAAAAGCGCCCATCGCGGTATAAGACAGTCAGGTTTACCCAATATTTTAGATTTGAGATTGGCAAATTTGTAACAAACGAATCATTTAGGCGACAAATGCCGTAATTAACGTGAGTATGCCTGAAAAAAGCAGTGTTTTCGATATGATTGGACCAGTAATGATCGGTCCGTCAAGCTCCCATACAGCGGGGGTTGTTCGCATTGCGCGTACTTCGTTGAAGTTATTAGGAGGAATTCCTGAGGAAGCTGATATCGTGTTTTACAATTCCTTTGCCAGAACCTATGAAGGGCATGGAAGCGATCGCGCCATTATAGCCGGCCTGCTCGATTTTAAGACAGATGATAAAAGAATTAAAGATTCGCTTGACCTCGCGAAAGAGAAAGGTTTAGTCTATCATTTCAAGTCGGTAGGAAATGCCTCTGCACTGCATCCCAATACAATCCGATTGAATTTACGTCTGAAGGACAAAAAAATAGAAGTGCTGGGAGAAAGCAGAGGCGGAGGAGTAATAAACATTGCCGAGGTGAATGGCTTTAAGGCCGATTTCTCTGCCGGCCTCCATACCCTTGTCATTTTTGCGGCCGATATAAAGGGCAGTATCGCCTTCCTGGCCAATGTACTGGCTCATGATGACTGTAATATTGCAACCATGTCGGTTTCCCGGAAAGGAAAGAATGACATGGCCTGTTTAGTTATTGAAATGGATTCGGGCGTGAAACCTGTAACATTAGAGTACGTTCGGAGTCTAAGCTGGGTAAAAGAAGTTATTTACATACCGGATATTGATCGATAAATAAAAAATGAAAACAACCAGATTGCTGATTCTCTTTCTATTCACGATGTCTTCTGTGTATGCTCAGGACACGACCAAGGTGTGGACACTTGAGGAATGTATTACTCATGCGTGGAGGAATAATATTCAGGTTCGCCAAAGCGAGTTGACCGTACTCAACAGCCAACAGCTATTAAAGCAGGCCGAGTGGGCGAGGGTTCCTAACTTGAATGCTCAGGTGAACGCGCGAAACAGTGTGGGAAGAGCAGTCGATCCTTTTACAAACGTAATAGTAAATCAGGATTACACAACTCAGAATTACAGTTTAAACAGTAACGTGACCCTCTTCAACGGGTTGAATCAGCATTACACGGTTAAACAAAATAAGTCGAATGTTGATAAAAGTGAATTCGATCTTGAAAATCAGAAAAATATCACCGCATTGAGTATCGCTAATCAGTATTTGAATATCCTGCTGGCACAAGAACAGGTGAAAAATGCACAGCTAAGCCTGACCACCAGCAAGCTTCAGGCTGAACGAACAGAGAAGCAGGTTAATGCAGGGGCCTTTCCGAAGCAAAATCTGCTACAGGCAAATCAACAAGTTGCCAATGACGAAGTGAACCTGATTACAGCCGAGAACTCACTCGACCTGGCAAGACTTGTGTTAAGGCAGGCGCTTCAGTTACCATCATCTGAAAGAATGCAGGTAGAAGTTCCGGTTATATCAGATCCTAATCTGACTGCGATTGACATAACGCTGGAGGAAGTGTTTCAATCGGCTTTATCGTTGCCTGAAGTAAAGAGTGCCCAATCACAAGTAGAGGCTTCTCAATACGGACTTGCTGTTGCGCGGTCTTTTTACTATCCGACACTAAGCCTTTCGGGAGGATTAAATACCAACTGGTCGAGCAATGCCCCGGATCAAATCGGAGGAAGGGAGAATACGTACTCGAACCAACTTGATTTCAATTTAGCCCGATCGGTCGGGTTGACACTTAACATTCCAATTTTCAACCGACTCCAGGCAAATGTTGGGGTAAACCGGGCTAAGATAACATTACAAAATTCTGAGTATGGTTTAACGAATGTTAAAAATCAACTTCGGCAGAATATTGAGCAGGCTTACTATAATGCCCGTGCGGCCGCAAAAACGTATCAAGCAACTAAAAATCAGTTAGACGCATTGGAGGAATCCTTCAGAAATGTTGAGCAACGATTCAACCTGGGTGCAACAAATTCTGTTGAATACAATCAAATCAAGAACGACTTTAATAAATCACAAAATGATTTAGTACGCACCAAGTATGATTTCATTTTTAAATTAAAGGTTCTCGACTTTTACCAAGGCAAACCACTTCAACTATAAACTTTATCTCTTAACTGCAAATGGCAAAACAAAAACGCAAATCAAACAAGTTGATATACGGACTCATTGGAGCTCTCGTAGTTTTATTATTATTCGTACTGATTGGTCGCTCACAGGGATGGATTGGAAAGCCGAAAGAGATTGAAGTGGAACTTGCCAAAACTAAACGGGCAACCATCGTAGAGAAAGTAAGTGCTTCCGGAACCGTTCAGCCGGTAACCGAAGTAAAAATTGCCCCTGAAGTTTCTGGAGAAATTCGTGAGCTCCTCATTGAAGAAGGAGACTCGGTTTCGAGAGGCAGGATGTTAGTAAAAATTCGCCCGGATACATGGCAATCTCAACTCGAGCGTGCAGAAGCATCTCTCAATCAACAACGCGCTAATGCAGTGTCAGCAGAAGCTGCTTTATCAAGAGCTGAGGCTACATACACGAGAGCAGAGCAGGATTTTAAACGCCAGGAGAAATTGTGGAATGAGAAGGTTATCTCTGAAGCTGACTGGCAGTTAGCGCAACAAAACTATAAGATTGCTGAAAATGATTTGAAATCTGCCAAACAATCAAAGGCTGCATCCGAATATATCGTTAGAAGTAGTGAAGCAACAGTTAGAGAAGCCAGGGAGAATGTTCGCCTGACCAACGTAACTGCCCCAATGGATGGAATTGTTTCAAAGCTTAGCGTTAAGAAAGGTGAGCGTGTTCTGGGAACAGCCCAAATGCAGGGAACTGAAATGCTTCGTATTGCTGATTTGAGCAAAATGGAAGTACGTGTGAACGTCAATGAAAATGATATCGTACGTGTACATATTGGCGACACAACGATGATTGACGTAGATGCGTATGCCAATGATGGAAAACAGTTTAAAGGTATTGTAACGAACATTGCCAACACTGCAAAAGACAAACTCTCTGCAGATGCAATCACAGAGTTTGAAGTAAGAATTTTGATTTTGAATTCTTCTTATCAGGACTTAGTGGCAAAAGGAAATCGTTATCCATTCCGTCCGGGTATGACGGCCAGTGTGGAGGTTCTTACAAACAGGAAGGTGGATGTATTATCTGTTCCTTTGTCAGCTGTAACCACGCGTAACCCTGATGCCGACAAGCCACAGGGCGAACAACAAGGTGGCCCTCAGGGTAATAACAATAATCAGCAGTCAGGCCAACAGAAAGCTCCTGAAAAGAAGAAGGAAGATAAAGTTGTTGTATTCGTAAATGAGAAAGGGGTTGCAAAAATGGTTGAGGTGAAAACCGGCATCAGCGACTACGACAATATTGAAATACTTTCTGGCCTGAGCGATAGTTCAGAAGTTGTTACAGGTCCATTCCTGGTAGTTTCGAAACGGTTAAAGGATGGCGAGAAGATTGCTGTAGCACAGAAGAAGAAAGAAAACAAGGAAGAAGAAAAAACTGACAAGTAGGTTAATTAAACCAATTTTAAAAGCCCTGATCCCGAATCTTCGGATCAGGGCTTTTTTGTTATCTTACTTTAAAATATTCGAATATGGTACAGCATCCCTGGCACGAAGTGCGCATTGGCACAAACCCTCCTGAAAATCTGAATGCCATTATTGAAATTCCGCGCGGCTCACGTGCAAAATATGAGATCGATAAGGAGAGCGGATTGATCAAGCTGGATCGGGTTATTTATGCATCCATGTATTACCCGCTTAACTATGGGTTCATACCTCAAACCCTGGGTGAAGATCATGATCCATTGGATATTGTTGTGCTCACGCAAGTATCGGTAGTGCCTCGATGTCTTATTCCTTCAAAAGTAATTGGCGTGATGCGAATGATTGATCGGGGAGAGGCTGATGACAAAATTATTGCTGTGGCTGAACAGGATGCAAGTGTGAGTCACATCCGTGATGTAAGCGAGCTTCCTGAATTCTTCAGGGTTGAGCTGAAACATTTTTTTGAGAACTATAAGACGCTCGAAAATAAAAAGGTAGTAGTTGATGAATTTTTAAGTAAGGCACAGGCGTTCCCGATTATCGAGAGAAGTATTCAATATTATAAAGAGACTTTTAAAAAGGGATAGAATTTCAAGCCGGCTGATTAAGGAAGAAAAGAAGAAAGAAGGTTTTAGTTCAGAGTCGCAAATGGAGAGCACCTGGTGTCTTGGTGCCTTTGTGGCTATTTCCTGCCACTAAGACACAAAGGCACTAAGGTTTTTGAAATAACTCCGCCTAATCTTTATTGCGTAAATCCCCTTAATCCTTTGGGGTCGGCCTTCGTTCTTACTGACGGCAACAGCAGGCTAATTGTACAAGGCTGGGTCTTTGACTTTGATTTGACCTGTTTTATAAAAGTACTTTTCCAACACCAGGAATGAAATCAGATCTTCCCGCTCTTTGTTTTTGAATTGAGTGATGTAATGATTGGCGTTCTTAACGATTTCTAAAGCTGCTGCAGTGTTGGTTGAATAGTAATTCAATTTTTCTTCAAGGTCAGAATAATCATCTTTTAGTAGCACATAATGGTAATCAGGTATAAGCGTGCCTTCCATAAACCATGTTTCATATTTCGGCTTCGGCATCACGGCAAGTGAGTTCGATGACATTACCCATTTCAGGTTGCTGGCCACATCATAACCTTCGATGCATAAAATAAACTTGTAATCAAGGAACTCGTCAATGGTAAGCCGGTTCTTGATCCAGTGAGGGTTTTTGTTGGTGTTTATCTGACCGATATCACACAGGGGGTGGTTGAAATACATTTCATAAAAACGTATTCGGTGAGGCTGCTTGACAACCGATCGCCCGATCAGGATATTTTTTTTGCTCTCAAAGGGTTTTTGATCCCTGATAAAGACATAATGTCTGATCTTGTTGAGCTTGAGTACGACCGAAAACGCATTATCGCCATCAATTGGCCTGCTTTTTACAATGCTCGGTTCGTCCGGCACGTGGGTTATATCACCAAATAGTAAACTAACCTTTAAATGTGAACTAAAGTAGCGGACATATTCATAGGTATCGAAGAAGTATACCTTAAATTTATCGGTTAATTTTAATTTGGCTATTTCCGTTCCTGATTGGAGCTGGTGATGGGTGTTTAATTTGTTATAATAATTGACTCTTTGTTTAACATAGGCCTGATCAAAGTCCTTTAAAGCAGTGAATTTTTTATGAAGTCTTTTCCGGAAAAGAAAATTTGGCAGCAGGAGTTGTAAATAATTTAATGAATAATAGAGAAATTTATTATTCTTATGTTTGTATGATAATATTTGGCGTATTGACTTCATGGACTACTGATAAGCCGCTGTTTTCGAAAATGCAAAATAATCCCCAAAAATGACAAATTGGAAGTAAATGACCGTCAGCGTTATCATTAGTACGTACAATAAACCGGCCTGGCTTCAAAAGGTAATCTGGGGATATGAATGCCAGACGCATAAGGACTTTGAACTCATCATTGCCGATGATGGTTCAGGGGAACCGACCAAAGAATTAGTTGAGAAATTCCAACGCGAGTCAAATCTCACAATCAAACACGTTTGGCATCCTGATAACGGCTTTCAAAAGTCGGCAATCCTGAATAAGGCAATTCTCGCGTCATCAACCGACTACCTGATATTTTCAGACGGAGATTGTATTCCTCGTAAAGACTTTGTTGAGACGCATGTCAAAAACGCTGAACAGGGTTATTTTCTTTCCGGTGGTTATTTTATGCTCCCGATTGAGACAAGTAAAATCATTAGCAGGGAAAATATAGTCAATGGTAATGCCTTTGACGTGGATTGGCTTTATGCCCATGGGCTGAAAAGAACTTATAAGTCACTGAAACTAACCAGTGGCGGATTGCAAGGGAAGATTTTAAACCTGCTCACACCAACGAAGGCTACCTGGAATGGCCATGGATCATCAGGCTGGAAGAAAAACATATTGGACGTAAACGGTTTTAACGAAGAGATGCAATATGGCGGCCAGGATCGCGAATTAGGTGAGCGACTGGTTAATACAGGTATAAGAGGCAAGCAAATTCGATACAGTGCTATTTGTGTTCATCTCGAGCACAATCGCGGATATAAAACATCGGAGTCAATCCAGAAGAATGAGAGAATCCGCGCTGAAACCCGTAGACTCAAAAAAGTGTGGACGGAGTTTGGCATCATCAAGGGCATTTCCAAGGCTTGATGAATTATGAAGGTATCCCTTATTATTTCGGTTTATAAAGACGTTGAAAACCTGAAGCTGGTATTGGATTCACTCAACTTCCAAACCTATAAAGATTACGAAATAATTGTTTCTGAAGATGGCGAGTTTGACGGGATGAAACAATTTCTGGCAAACTATAAACACACCAATACAATTCATCATCTCACGCAACCCGATGTTGGTTGGCGTAAAAACCAGGCGCTTAATAACGCCATTCGAAAATCGAACACTGATTACCTGATTTTTATTGATGGTGATTGTGTTCTTCATCCCCGGTTTATAGAAAGTCATATTAGAAAATCGGGCCCCAAAAATATTGTGGCAGGGAAGCGTATTAAACTTGGACCGCAATACTCGAAAATCCTGAAAGAGAATCCCAAAGATCTTCCAAATTTTGCAACAAGGATCCGTAAAGAACTAAGAGCAGTAAAGAAAGACGGTGCGAAGTTTTACGAAGAAGGGCTTTTTATAAATCCTGATAGTTTAATGGGTTTTATACCCCGATTAAGAAAAATGCATCAGCTAAAAGGCTGCAACATGTCATTTTATAAAAAAGCAATCGAGGCGATTAATGGATTTGACGAGGATTACATTCTTCCGGCTATCGGTGAGGATATTGATTTAACCTGGAGATTCAGGGGTCTCGGATATCATTTGGTGTCGGTCAGAAATATTGCAGTGCAGTACCATATTTATCACAAAGAAAATTGGACCGATCAATCCGAGAATCAGCGCATGATGTATGCGAAACAAGACGCTAAAAAGTTTATTTGCGATAACGGCCTGGTGAAGCTGAATTCAAAGGCCGTAAATGGATAGCATGACCTGGCGTTGTAAACTTTGCTTACACGAACAACAGAGCGAACCTTACCTCGTTCGCGAAATGATGTTCGGGTTCCGGGATACTTTCGAATACCTTCAATGTTCCAACTGCGAGTGTTTACAAATCAAGGAGATACCGGCCAACATTCAGAAGTATTATCCTGAAAACTACTACAGCTTTAATGAAGCGAGTGGTAATAAATACACTGGTCTTCGAGGATGGTTTAGAAAAATTGCTGTAAAGGCTTCACTTGCTAAAAGCTGGGTAGGTGATTTGTACAATTTCTTTATTCCTGCTAAACAATATTTTCTTTTCAAGAATCTTTCTGTTAAACAGGATACCAGAATATTGGATGTTGGCTGCGGTAACGGCTATAAGTTCTTATTTCCACTGGCGGAAGTTGGATTTAAAAACCTCCTGGGATGCGATCCTTATCTTAACCAAACCATTCAGTATCAAAATGGATTGAAGATCGTTAAGGCTGACATTTTTCAAATAGAGGGAAAGTGGGATATCATTACATTTCATCATTCCTTTGAGCATATCGCCAATCCCATTGAGACGATCAAAAAAGCAAGCGAGCTATTATCGGATGGAGGCGTTTGCATCATTCGCATCCCAACAGTCTCTTCCTTTGCGTGGGAAAGATATAAAACAAACTGGGTCCAACTTGATGCACCCCGGCACTTTTACATCCATTCGGTTAAGAGCATGAATTTACTGGCTTCCATGGCCGATCTTACGCTGGAAGATATCGTGTTTGATTCCTGGAACTTACAATTTGTAGGAAGCGAAGGATACATAAAAGATATCCCGCTCCGATCAAAACAGAAGTTATCGCTGACCGGTAAATTGAAGCGAAAGTTTTACAAGCTGCACTACGATTGGTGGTCAGTGAAATTGAACAAAGAAAAAAGGGGAGACCAGGCTGCTTTCTTTTTTAGAAAGAAGTAATCATGAAAGCAGTTGCTTCAATTCTGAGTCATCTTTTCTGATGGCAATCATATTAGGTCCGATGAAATCTTCGTATTTAAACTGGTACTTTCTGAACTCTACTTTTTTGGGGTAGAGTTTTCCAACGGCATATCCAAACTGATCCAGGTATTCGTAGTAGTCAATCAGAAGATTTTTAGTGGTGATGTTGATGTAGCCGTATTCAAACTGAATAATTCGAATCTTTTTGTTGGATAGTGCATTCTTAAAGCCGCGAATCGCATTTAACTCTGCACCCTCAACATCCAATTTCAGCAAGTCTACAGATTCGATGTTATTTTTCTTCATGTAATCATCTCCAACAATCAAATCAATCTCTTCTTTCCCCACACTTTCGTAAGGAATGGCCTTTAAATCAAAAACCGAAGCGTGCGTGTGAGAAGGGTAGATGTTAATCGTGAGCTTTTTGTTCTCATCGAATAAGCCTGAGTTAACAAGCGTAATATTCGAAAGCGGAGCTGTAACTGTTTTTAATTTCTCAAATGTTGACTTTACCGGTTCGAAACAAACAACATTGGCTACCGGATTATGTTTTTTTGCCAATAACGCATACTTGCCTGTGTTGGCGCCCACATCAAAAATGAACTTCGGATTGATTTTCGCGATGCGGTTGATCAGCCACTCTTCACCGTTACTTTGGGTGTCATGATTTCTGTTTTCATACAAGCGATTGATGGATCGACCTGCGCTTGAGATCGCCTGGAAAAGAAAATTGTGCGTGTTGCGTTTAAAAATTCGTTTGAGGCTCATCGTCCGGAATAAATTAGTTTACCACTTTTTTAAATGTTCATACACCTGGTGCATGGGCAATCCCATTACATTAAAGTACGATCCAACTATCTTTTCTATTGCCACCATTCCAATCCAATCCTGCGCTCCATAAGCTCCGGCTTTATCGAAAGGTTTGTAATGATCAACATAAAATTCAATCTCCGCCTGCGTAAGTGTTTTGAAAGTTACTTCGGTTGTATCGTCAAAAGTTTCTTCTTTTTCAGTGGATAGAATACAAACACCAGTCATCACAAGATGTGTTTTACCACTGAGTTTTGAAATCATGTCAATAGCTTCTTTTCGATCTGCTGGCTTATTGAGTATTTCATTGTCGAGAATAACAACTGTATCAGCCGTTAAAACAACTTGTTCTTCATGCAATTCTGTACGGAAGTATTCAGCTTTTTTGGAAGCTAAGTAACGGGCCACCTGGTTGACCGGGAGTTCTTTCGGAAATGACTCATCTACCTCTGGCTTCTCTACCAAAAAATCATAACCAGCCTCGCGCATCAGAAATTGCCTGCGGGGAGAACTAGAAGCGAGAATAAGCGGGTGTTTGAAATTCATTTTCGTTGATGGAACTGAATAGGAAGCCGCAAATAACTTTCGGGTAAAAGTACGTTGATTTTTGCGGCATGGTAGCACCACTATGACAAACTTTTTTCACGTCCTCAATCGACACTTCATTGGTGATGATGGCCATTTGAGCTTCGTCTTTCAGCACTTTTTTCAAACAATCAGAAAAACTTCGATCGAATGCTATATTTTCCGACTTACGCTGATCTTTCCCTGCAATACCCAACGCTTTTTCGATGATGAAATAATGCATCACCGTTAAATCAAGCTCTTTCACAACCTGAGGAAAATGCCACTTCATCGTTGCAAGCGCTTCAGGCTTCAGTCTTAGTTTGTAAGCATTCTCTTTGAACATAAGTCCGAATGCCCATTGCTTACCCACGATGATTTCATTCAGTGTATCGGCATCCTCTACCGGTTTAATGATGAAGTCCCCCTCAAGCTTTTGAAGAATTTCCTCTTCATTAAAATTTGCAATTCCTTTGATAAGCCGGTGCGTGGGTAAAATTCTGAGGTCACCGGCTTCTGTATTGGTGAGGTACATCAGGTGAAAATTGTATCCTTCCTGTCCAGTGTGAAGTTTATTGGCTGCTCGCTGCTGGTCCATGTATACCAACGATCCTTCATACCGATGATGGCCATCGGCAAGAATGATTGACTTTTCTTTTAATACATCAATAAACTTTTGAACAACCACTGCGTCATGAATAATTGCCAGGACATCGCGTACTCCCTGGTAATCTTCAGTTTCATACAAGGGAATCTGGATTGCCTCGTCCATATACTTTTCGAGTTCAAAAGAAGTATCGGTGTAAAGTCCATGCGTGGGACTTACATTTAATTCCGTTCTTTGAAGAAGTTCAATCCGGTCGTTTACTGATTTAGGGATCGTGTTTTCGTGACGGAGAATCACGTTGTCTTCCCAGTGATGTGTACGAATGTTGCAGATGAATCCTTTCCTGCAAAATTCCTGCGGTGATCCGGTTAATTTGAAATATTGGTAATACACATAGATGCCAGGAAGTTTATCTTGCTCAATAATTCCCTTTGATTTCCACTGCTCTAAAAGGTTGGCGGCCCGATCTGCAGGATTAGGTTCTTGTGGAACAGAAAGATGTATGCTATTGTAAGGATTTTGATACAAAGCTTTTCGTTGTTTTTCGGAGACAACATCAAACAGGGGAGAGGTAATGGCTTCAATGTTTTTTGAAATCTCGTGATTGTATCGCCACGCACGTAAGGGTTTAATCTCAGCCATTACTGTAATCTGTTTTTTCTCCACTTACTTTCTGCAGAAGCTACTATTGCTTCCGATGCCGTTGCTGTCGACCTTTCCTGAAGTAAATAATTACTCAGTACAGCTGCTATAGCTTCTTCCTCTGGGTTGTGTTTAGGTACCAGCACTTCAGGTTTAAAATACTTCTCAACAAATTTAGTATCGAAGTTCCCTGATCTGAAGGCTTCATGATGCATCACGAAATTGCAGAAACCCAGTGTAGTCTCGAGTCCCGTTATTTCATATTCAGCAATGGCGCGAATCGTTTTTTCGATTGCCCCTTCTCGGGTTTCAGCATGACAAATCATCTTCGCAATCATCGGATCGTAATAGAACGGAATGCTCATGCCCTGTTCGAAACCATCATCTACGCGAATACCATTACCCTGAGGTCGCTTATACGTTTGCAATGTTCCAATATCCGGAAGGAAATTATTGGAAGGGTCTTCAGCATAAACACGAATCTCGATTGCATGTCCATTCAATTTCAAATCCTCTTGCTTAAATGGAAGTTTCTCACCTTGCGCTACTTTAATCTGAAGTTTTACAAGATCAACACCCGTTACCATTTCTGTTACAGGATGCTCAACCTGTAAGCGCGTATTCATTTCTAGGAAATAGAAATTCAATTTCTCATCGAGAATGAATTCTACTGTTCCAGCACCATAATATCCACACGATTTTGCAACATTAATAGCCGCTTCTCCCATCTTCTTTCTGATCTCAGGAGTTAATATAGCAGAAGGAGCCTCTTCTACAACTTTCTGGTGTCTGCGTTGAATAGAACATTCGCGTTCAAACAAGTGAATCACGTTGC
>DASTYM010000568.1:0-2650 GCA_035764995.1 Cyclobacteriaceae bacterium
TACCGACATTTTTGAAACGAGATACAATGTCGGCACCCCACAAGAAGAAACAACTGAGAATGTAAACTTCAATAGAATTAGCTTCGCGATAGACTTTGCCACCGACAAAGGGTTTGTTCATGAAGTTGAGATTCTTATTCCGGAAGTATTCAAACCTTTGGACAAATTTCAGTATCCGATGAATTACGAACTTAGAAAAGGTGACACATTTGATGGTACCGCCAGTTCTGCTTCGGTGCGTTATGAATTGAACAAATCGCTAACGGGAAATGAAGGGAAGTTTTCTTTTCTCCTCGGTGCAGGCATAAATCCTTATTATGTTCGAATCGAATATGAACCTCATGACCTCACGACTTACCGGTTGTTAACAGAATTCTTTGGTTTCGCATTGAACGTAACTCCACGAATACAATACAAATTTGGGCAACGATTTAGTATGGATCTGAATGTACCCTTAAAAATCTATGATTTACGAATGGAAGCGTCTCGGATATTCAACCCAAACATTCCTATACGTGATCAAAAGGTTCAGGAGACGAGCAATATCTTCTTTGAGACGGCCTACACAATTAGACTTGGATTACTGTACAAGTTTACGCCTTCTTAGCTGGTTAATTTGTAATGAGCCACAAGAAAAATTGATTCAGATGGATGGGGCTCATGTTGGAGTTCTTCTCCAACATGCAACCCGTGTGTTGGTGAAGAACACCAACACAGGCGGCCAGGTCGGCATGGTTTATTTTTTTTGACTGGGGACCTGAATCAAATAGTTATCATCCCTATCTACGTCATGATGAAATTACCCCAGGAGAATTATCGTGGAAGCTTATGTAGTGTAAATGGAATAGTTGAGACAATTCCTTAGTAGGCTTGAATTAATACATCAGTTGGAATATTCAATTTGTCGTGAAGTTGTCTGATCATCTCCAACGATAGTTTTCTTCTTTTACTTAAGATTTCACTCGCCCTACTTTTAAGCCCGATTACTTTTGCCAAATCCGTCTGAGTATAACCCAGTTGTTCCATTCTGAATTTTATTGCTTCAATTGGGTCAGGTAAATCAATTGGAAAATGTTCGTTTTCGTATTGTTCTATTAATATTCCTAATATTTCAAGTTCGTCTCCTTCTTTAGTCCCTTTTTTAGCATCAAAAATCACATTAAGCCTTTCCAGTGCGTTTTCGTAATCTTTCTTAGTCTTTATTAGTTTTAAGTTCATCGTCATCAAATTTTATTCGCATCAATTCTGTCATATTCTTTGTGGGTTCCAATAAATCTTATCCACATCATGTGATATTGAAAATTGATCTTAACAATTAGTCTGTAGTGATTCCCTTTAATATTAAAAATAACTCTAGTGTCTTTTAGAATGCTTGCTGAAGGATACTCTTTTTTTATTTCATTTGTATTTCTCCACTCACTCGTTTCTGCTTCCCGATACCATGATTTGAGTTGTTGTTCGCAGTCTGGATGTTTGATCCAAAACTCTCGGAGCACCTTCTTAGCAATTACTCTCAAGCCTTAATCTTTTGACAAAGGTAAACAAGAGTTCCCATATTGGGAAATTAAGATTTGAATATTTTTCATATCTGCTCTAAAATCCTAACAGCCACTTATAAAACAATAACGAAGTTTCCGTTAAAAAGGCCATGTTATCACCCCGACTTTTTTAGTTTTGGGTTCATGATCAACGTAGCCAATCTTTCATTCTCCTATTCTTCAAACAATACGATTGTTTTCCCCTCATTTTCCCTGAATCAAGGAGAACATTGCTTGCTGTTGGGTTCATCCGGAAGCGGAAAAACAACCCTGCTGCATTTGCTTGGCGGATTGCTTCGGGGTTATTCAGGAAATATTCAACTGGATAATGCTGAGTTATCTGCCTTCTCAGAAAGTCAGTTGGATTCCTTCAGAGGAAGGAACATTGGATTTATTTTTCAGAAGAATCATTTAATCAGTGCATTAAACGTAGAGAAGAATTTAGCGATGGCATCTTACCTCGCGGGCAATGAAGTTGATAATGAACACACTAATGATGTATTAGCAGAATTGAACCTCGCTGAAAAACGCAAAAGTTCAGTACTTGAAATAAGTCATGGCCAGGCACAACGCGTGGCCATTGCGCGTGCAGTAATGAATAACCCTAAAATTATTCTGGCCGATGAGCCAACTTCAGCCCTCGATGATCATAACTGTGAGCGCGTAATCAATTTATTGCTTGAGCTGGCATCCAGGCATAAGTCAACGCTGGTCGTTGCAACACACGATCAACGGCTAAAGTCCAAAATCGCAAAACATATTCTTTTATAAACAGTAACTGCATATGAATATTTTTCTGCTTGTCTGGAGTTACTTAAAATCAAAACCACTCAATACCATTCTCAATGTTGTATTGTTGGCGCTGGGTATTACCGTGATTACGGTGTTGCTGCTATTCAATAAACAACTGGAAGAGAAAATATCTTCGAATGCAAAGGGAATTGATTTAGTTGTTGGAGCGAAGGGCAGTCCGCTGCAACTTATTCTTTGTAATATTTTTCACATCGATTTCCCAACTGGAAATATCAATCTGAAAGAGGCAGAGAAAATAGCCAAAAACCGCCTGATCAAAAAGGCGATTCCACTGGCGCTGGGTGATAGCTACCAAACGT
>DASTYM010000569.1:0-2252 GCA_035764995.1 Cyclobacteriaceae bacterium
GCGCTGAAAGCATCTAAGCGCGAAACCCACCTCAAGATGAGATTTCCATTAAGGGACGTCAGAGATGATGACGTTGATAGGCTGCAGGTGTAAAGACAGTAATGTCAAAGCCGAGCAGTACTAATAACCCGAACGCTTCAGCATAAGATAGATAAGTAATTATCTTTCAACACTTGCACGTCTTATCGATGTGCTTGCCCTACACTATTCTTTTGCCAGTCATGTCAACGATATTGATGGATAGACATGAGTACAGAGTATTTTGTATTGAGACTTTCTTAATACTAATATCTCACTACTCACTACTACCGAAGATCTTAAGGTGACTATAGCGGTGGGGTTCACCTCTTCCCATTCCGAACAGAGAAGTTAAGCCCGCCAGCGCTGATGGTACTGCAATAACATGCGGGAGAGTAAGTCGTTGCCTTTCTTTTATCAACGAAAGCCCCATTCCTGAAGAATGGGGCTTTTTTGTTTTTAGGCAGGAAGTTAACCCGTCTAATCATCTGATGTACTGCAATAACATGCGGGAGAATTATCCCGATAGCAATCGGGACGTTGCCTTTCTTTTATTATGAAACCCATTCCTAAAGAGTGAGGCTTTTTGCTTTTCGTACAATTCTTAAATTCTTTTATCGTTTCGTAAAAACTATCTTTACACTGGTGAAAAGAGCTCCATTACTGCTAACCCTGGGTTTTCTCCTGCTTGTAGCTGGTGGTATTACGCTTTATCAATACTTTCCTGGTAAAAAGGAAACTTCTGTATGGGATTTAGTTCCGGGCCAAACGGTATTGGTTTATGAAGCAGATGATTGTTCGGAGTGTAGTTATCGCGCGGACGGATCTATTATAAGGAGAATGTTTAACAATCTTCTTTTTGATTTTCCTGACTCAACAAAGAAGGACTTAGAGATATTATCATCTCCTAAAAAAGGAAATGCGATTTCCCTGCATGTGACCAGTAAAGATGATTTTGATGTTATTTATTACTTCCCCCTTGCTCAAGAGAAGCAGTTTGAAACCGCACTTAACTCATGGAAGGAAGTAAAAAGAATAAAATTTTCGGAGCGAGAACTAAATGGTGTAAGAATCCAGGAATTCAATTTCGATAACAGAAAGTTTTCCTGTGTGCAGCTTGAAGGAATATGGGTAGGGAGTTTTACCCCGTTTTTACTGGAGGATGTAATCAGAACATTTACTTCTGATGACAAGTCGAACTTTACCAATGAAATTACTGAAGTTTACTCGTTGCCGAGAATAAATGGGGACCCGGGAAATATTTTCATTCATCTAAAAAACTTTACAAGTTGGCTCAGGATTTTCCCTGAGGGCGCCATCCCGTTCTCCAATTTCGGACAAGCGAGTTTATTGGATATAAAAAACAGTGAACATTCCATAACACTCAATGGCTTCAGCCTTACGCGAAAGGGTGAAGAATCCTTGTTGTCTTACTTTGAGCAGCAATCGCCCGTTCAATTTGTGCTTAAGCGATATATTTCAAACAGAACAATTTTTGCGATTGATTACGGTATCAGTGACGGCTCTGCACTTTATAAGAACCTGACGCTATCGAAAAATAAAAATATACAAGACACGCTTGCCAATTTGGCGAAGGTTGATTTTGACAAACTCTTTTCGTCTCTGGGAAAAGAAATGAGCAACTGTTATCTGGAATCAAGAAACGGATCAGTTTCTAAAATTCTGCTCTTTGAAACGGAAAAGCCACAAGAATGGCTTTCTGCATTTGATCAATTCTCGAAAGCTGTAGAAAAAGAAGATACAGTGTTTTATGAGAAATATTCAACATACGAAATCCGGGAGATTGAAATGAATAATTTCCCAGGCAAACTATTTCATCCACTCACTTCAGGGTTCGATCAAACCTATTATACATCGATCGGGAATACGATTATTCTTTCGGAGCAGCTGGAGGAAATCAAACAATTTGTAGAGGATATCGATCAGGAGAATGTGTGGGGCAAAGTGGTTTCCTTTAATAAATTTCTGGAGTCAACGCTGCTTGAATCAAATGTGAGCTTATATGTGAACACCCCTATTATATGGAATTTACTTTCGCATCGATTAAATCCTAGATGGAAAAGCTTTATTGCAGAGAATCAATATCTCTTGAATGGTATTGAATTGGGTGCAATTCAATTCGGCCATCTTAATGAAAGTTTCTACACAAACGTTACCTGGTCATACTCAAATGAAATTGCCCAACCTGATCAGAAAATAAAACAATCTGATCG
>DASTYM010000570.1:0-5569 GCA_035764995.1 Cyclobacteriaceae bacterium
CTCAATAGAACGTTCATACACATCTTCCGGAATTCCTGAATTTTTAAATTCAGTCATTATCTGATTATAAAACTCATCAAGATCAGACTCAGAAAATATTAATTGACGACCCACCTGAAGCGTTGCCTGGATAGACGCTAACTCAAAACAATATTCAAGATTGGGGTCTGGTTTCGGAGTTGGCTCGAGCCCATTCAACTGACCGCTTAATGAAACGTATTTTGGATTGCCAGCAATGATGGCTTCATATCCCGCTACACAACTATAGGTGTAAATCCGGCTTGCAACCGGGGGCGAAAAAATATCATGCACAATCCGGTCTGTAATCGCTTTTATCGAGCGGTGCAAAAATTCAGGGTTTTGTACTGCCGGTTTGTAATCGCCAGTATTGGTCGAACAGGCACCAGCAAAAAATAATAACAATAAGAAATAACGCTTCATCACTTTTATACTTAACTCTTTTTTATAACTCTATTTTACTTTGAAAGAGGTCTTGCTTACTCCTACTCCTCTTACCTCCAATGACTTCCAGTTCTTTGGCAAACTTGTCTTTAATTGTGTAATTCCCAAATCGGATATTGATAATCCTCCAAACCCAAAGATCACCGATTGCAGCATCCCTCCTGCACCCGTGGCAAAATAAGGATTTGTTCCTCCCGCAGTCTCAGATAACACCCCAAAGGGCGGGACTTCATTGAGCTTATAACTTCTCACAAATATTTCATACGCCTTGTCAGGCTTGCCCAGTCGCGAATACAAGGTAGAGAGCACTGCACTTCCCATTGCAGGGCCTTCAGGTGACATTCGCTTTTCGTAGTAAAGCAAATCTTTCTCAACCTGAGCTTTGTCCGAAATAATCTCAAGGGGGTACGCCAGGAGATTAACATCAGCTTGCTTGATGTCAACTCCATCATAGGTTGCGTTCTCGCGTGTTGTACCATCGCGAAATTTCAGGATGGGAATGTTCTGAGCTACATGTTCCCAATCAGTCGAAGGCGTAATACCTAATTCCCTCGCAGCAAGTGATGCATACCGGAGTGATGTTATGGCCATTCCATTCGTGAAAGCGTTGTTATCAATATTCTCTTGCCATTCATTGGCACCGATAACATTGTTGATTTCATACTTACCCGGACCCTTTCTTTCGACCCTGCTTGCCCAAAACTCAGCAACCTCTTTCAGCACCGGATATCCTCTATCGCGAAGCCATTGCTTGTCTTTAGTGACTTGATAATACTTCCAGAAGGCCCAACCAACACACCCTGTAATGTGATGCTGGAATGGTCCTGTGAGTGCCCAAACAGGCGTGTCTTCACTGCCCTCATCCGATGACTCCCATGGGAACATGGCTCCTTTATAGCCGTGCGAAAAGGCGTTTTGTTTGGCAGCCTCTAATCGCTGAAAGCGATACTCTAATAAAGACTTCGCAATACCTGGCTGAAGCGCAAGCAGCGGTGGGTACATCCATAATTCAGTATCCCAAAAAACGTGTCCGTTATAACCCAGTCCGGATAACCCCATCGGAGAAAGACTAAGTGCGGTTCCCTCACGCGCAAATGAATACAAATGATAAAGTGCAAATCGCACATCTTTCTGAGCCTGAAGATCACCATCAATGACGATGTCGCTCTTCCATAATTCATTCCACGCCTGTTCGTGACGCTGGATGAGACGATCTGTGCGCTCAAGTGCTGCAAAAATTGTTAGTCGTTCGGCCTCATTAATTGGATCCTGATAATGTTCTGTTGATGTTGCCGAAGACACCACGCTAAACGTATAGGTCTCTCCAGCCTTCAATGATTTAGAAAACTTTGCCAGATGCATGTTGTAATCCCAATCCTCATGAATCAAATCAGGTTCTTGCCCGTGAGGTTCTGAAAAAATAAAACCATTACTTACAGCAACGGTATGTCTTCCAGAAGGGCTCCTGGCAACCGAAGTTAATAGTGGTATTAAAACATGCGGGCGATCAATTTCGCTGTATGTGTTACGAACATCAACCAGATGTGTTGGTGCTTCTATAACACTCATCGGTGTAATGACAACATCTTTCTTTGCAGTTATCTTAACAATTGTCAATGCTGTGTATGGCAAATGACGAAGCGCCATGAGTGAATGCTCCACGCTTAACTTTTCTCCAACATCAAACGTAGTAGTTAACATTGCCTTTCTCATGTTGAGTACCTGTTTGTAATTCGAAATGTGCTTTTGTCCGATGCGCTGCCCATCGACATCCAGATTCATATTCACATGGTTGAATGTTTTCAGGATATTCGAAACGCGGCCACGTTGATAGTAATCGAATACGCCATTCAAGACAACATCCCGAACTTTCATTGGCTCAGGTGATGACACAAGGCCAATCATTCCATTGGCTACTGTAACACCATAGTAATTGTTCGGATCAATTTTACCTGCTTCGATTGTCCAACCATCCTGTGCAATTACTGTGAATCCATACAGACTTAAACATGCCAGGAAGAGTGATTTCATTCTATTCATTCAACGTAAGAAATTTAACAGTATCATTATTACGAACGATCATATACCGTACCTGGCCACTAACTTTCACCGGCCATATTTTACGGATCTCGCCCGGCACCGACAATCCCGATTGAACCGATGGCAAACTCTTGAAATTTCCTTTCCCATCGCCAGTCAATAATTGTCCAAAGCTTGCATCATATCTTCCCATTTGAATATTGGGCCGGTAGAAATTACCTCCGGTTAAAATATCAAGGTTTCCATCTCTATTAAAGTCATCAATCAGGAAAGCATTGACCGTTGACATCTGCGTTGCTTTTGGGAGCGGTCTCACATCAAAACTGCCATTCCCCTTGTTTTCAATATACACACTTTCGAAAACATTAGCCTCGTATAATTTCGATTCCTGAATGATATCTTTTGAGAAGAATTCGCTGAATTTTGCCTGCGAAAATCTCTGGTACGACAAATACTTCTTCTTCAACGATGGTATTTGTTTGGTCATCTCATCACGGGTATTGACAGGGTATTCTACACCGTTCACGACATGCGTTAAAATCTGTTCGATGCTATCGTTTTTGTCAAAATCGTTCACGTACATGCGTACGGGACTGTCATGTTTTGCCTTCAATTTACTGTTCAAGCCTAAATTTCCAGCAATCATATCCAGGTCACCATCGTTGTCAAAGTCCGCAGTAGCAATCGTGTTCCACCACCCGCTGGCAATTTCAAGTCCGGTACTTTCATGTTGTTGAAGTTTTCCCTGGTTATTATAAAAGATAGCAACAGGTTTCCATTCAGCTACAACAATTAAATCGTCATCGCCATCCCGATCCATATCAGCCCACGTGGCGTCTTTTACAAATCCAAAATCGTCAAGTTCAGGAGTTACCTGTTTTGTTGCATCTGCAAATTTTCCTTTTCCATCATTCACCAATAAATAGCTGTCTGGAGGGACACCATACTTCCACGGAATGGCTCGCGCTCCCAGGAAAACATCCATATCACCATCTTTATCAAAGTCGCTTGCACGTACGCAGGAACCCGTGAGATATAGTTCAGGAAGATTATCGCTTAAAACGTATTGACCTTTTCCATTATTCAGGTAAAGTCTTGGTCTCATGTACTTTGACTTTCCATAAAACTCATTACCCCCGCTCACCACGAATAAATCCAAATCCTGATCATTATCGGCATCTAATAACACTGCACTCACATCCTCATACAAACTATCAGCTTCAAGGACCGGCTGTTTTGTTTTGAGGAATGTACCCTCCTTTGTTTGAATGAATACTTGACCGGCCTGCCACTTCGCTCCGCCCAGGTAAATATCTTCAAGTCCGTCCTGATTAATATCTCCTTTCGCAGTTGCTGGACCTTCCGCTGAAAGCATAAACGGAATTAACCCATCACGTATGAACTCTATGTAATTATTTTCCTTGTGCCGGTATGATAGATCAAAGGAACCCTGCACCTCTCGAAGCATTTTACGCTTCACAGAAAATCGATCGTACAGGAATGCGCCCGATGCATCTGCCTGCTTTAACGTTAACTTTTGATTGGCTCTCACATTCGACAGCGTTTGAAACTGTCCATTATTCCAAACAACAATCAGTGAGTCGATTGTTGGTTGTTTTGCTAAACCAAACGTAAGTGTGTAATCTACGGAACTTTGAAATCCGCGGGTGGGCATGCACTCCTGCACTTGTAGATTTTTTCCAATGTATAAAAAAACCTTTGATCCGATTCCCATTACATTCGAATCTGAACCTTCCAGTTTAATCTGTAAGTAATTAGGCTTCGGTAAACTTTCACGTTGATCTTTGGTAAGTGTTTTATTCTCATATAAGAAGGCCGGTTCATCAATATTATTCGTGATCAAATCAAGATCACCATCATTATCAAAATCAGCATATGCTGCCCCGTTTGAGTAAGAGGGGTCGCTCATGCCCCACGCCTCAGCCTGATCTGTAAAAGTTGAATCGTTGTTATTTGAAAAGAGATAGTTTTGAACTTTAACCTTTGGCATCTTTTGGATATAGCGAAGCTCGTTCTCACTCAGCTGACCCTTCATTTTCACTTGGATGGAATCAACCTCAATAAAATTTATGTAGTCGAGGTCATTCGATCTCCTTAAGATTCCATTCGAAACAAAAATGTCTTTATCACCATCCAAATCGAAGTCTGCAAAGAGTGATGCCCAACTCCAGTCAGTGGCCGAGATTCCGGCAAATAATCCGATCTCACTAAATGTTCCATCATGATTATTCAATTGCAGCACATTTCGGGTATACTGTTCGTTATATCCCATGCTTGATTTGAACGTGTAAACATCAAAAGGATCTTCTGCAGCAGATGCTTTCAATCTCTGATAATCACCCGGCAGCATGTCCATGGCGATTAAATCAGGAAAGGCATCATTATTAAAGTCAGCAAAATCAACACCCATTGTATAACGGCTCGTGTGATTCATGGACTGCTCCAGCTTCTCTTCAAACGTGCCGTCTCCCTTGTTGATGTAGAGGTAGTCGTTCTCGTGAAAATCGTTTCCTACAAAAATATCAAGCCAGCCATCGAGGTTCACGTCACTGACGACCACTCCAAGGCCGTAGCCCAATACGCTACTATAAATTCCAGCTTCACTTGTAACTTCAACAAACTTTCCATTGTCATTTCGCAGAAGCTTGTCACCTGCAGTTGCATGCACCTGATGGCGCAGCGTACCAGCCTTCCCAAACGTTCCATTTTGATGAAGGGAGTGATTCAACATGAACATGTCGAGGTCACCATCTCGATCATAATCAAAGAAAGTTGCCTGCGTTGAGAAGCCTTCCAGGGCTAAACCATACTCAGCAGCCCGATCGGTAAACGTTGGAATACCCTGATCATTTAGCCCCTCATTAATATAGAGTTGATTCTTTCCTTTAAAATTCAAATAACCTCCGATGTTGCAAACGTAGATGTCCAATCTTCCATCACCATTGACATCAGTCATGGTCACTCCAGTTGCCCAACCTCCCAAACCGCTAACCCCTGAAACTTCAGTAACGTCCTGAAACTTCATACTTCCTTTATTCAAATAGAG
>DASTYM010000571.1:0-9582 GCA_035764995.1 Cyclobacteriaceae bacterium
TTTCATTTCTGACACATCAACACGCGTATATCCTGTGCACGCTGGTCCAATGGTGCGTTGGGTGAGCATGTTCTTCACCATATAAAATGAAGTATCAACACGACCGGTTGTAATACGGAGATAACCTTTTCTTGCACTCACTGACCAATGCTTGTCATCAGCATTATGATTCCACTGCCACACCAATGGTAACGGGCGCTCATTCTTCTTACGGGAAAATTCATCAGACGCAACAATGCCTGGAATCAAACTCTTGTTGACAGAAAGACCAACTGTTTCAGGAACCTTACCATTGACACCGAGCACAGGCCAGCCATTTTCCCACTTCACAGGTACCAGGTAAGGGATTCTTCCCACAGCGCCATAATCGCGGAACAGGTAAGCAAACCATCTTCCATCGGGAGTATCAATTAGTCCGCCTTGTGCAACACCTAAATCCTGTAAAGCCAATCTGCCTTCCCAAGGACCGGTAATCTGATCAGCTCTGTGAATAATAACCGTACGCATGCCTCCTCTTGGCCAGGTGATGTTAAAGAGATAATATTTTCCGCGTACTTTAAACAGCTGCGATCCTTCAGCACCAAGCATGATGTTGTCTCCTGCCGGAGCGCTTGCATTCTCTATAACTACCGTCTCCTTTGAACCAGGCTTGACAGCCGATGCATCAGCAGTTAGTTCCAACAGCTTGAGTTTTCCGACACCGTAAATCAGGTACACGCGACCATCATCATCAAAAAACAAGGTGTGATCATGATAGGAAGGACTAAACGATGACACCTTCCATAGACCTTTATCAATATCTTTTGTGGTGAAGATGTATGTCTTGCCTGTAGTGCTTGAAAAGGTGCTGACATAATAGGTGTTGTTATGATAGCGGATGCAACTGGCCCATGAACCTCTTCCATACATGCTTTTGCCGTTATTGAGATTCACAGCGTCAATATTGCCCAGGGTATCGTATGCATAATTCACCAGCTCCCAGTTCACCAGATCCTTCGACTTCATTATAGGGACGCCTGGATTCATGTGCATGGTAGTGCTGCTCGAATAATAAGTATTACCCACGCGTACTACAGACATATCAGGAACATCGGCAAAGATGATTGGGTTGGAATCTTTTTCACCCTGTGAGTGCACCTTTGTAATCGACATCATCACAATTACAACCCATACAGTAGCTCGCATGCTTGTTGTAACTAAGATTCTATCGTCCAACATTCCTTTCACGTTTAGATTTACCTCGTTTTCATTCGTGTTATAAATGACACAGGGTGAGCTTATATTCAAATGTCCTGCTTGCATTAAAATGGTGTTTCCGATTAAGTGTCATTTATACAATTATAAAAAATTAGCCGAAAACCACCAAGAAAACGGTTGCGAAAACCATTGCATAAAAACCAAAATTTCCTTTGGTAATCTCTTATGGGAGGTTTTGACGGGAAGCTTTGACAAATCCAGTTAAAGCTATAGCTGAAAGAGAGGCGTCCAGCGTTCTGAAATACAGTGCTACCGGAGGTGGTGGGGAAGTCTTACTTGAGTTCCTGGATGCTTAACCCTTGGGTGATCCCATTTTCATTAAATGCATCGATTATGAAATAATACGTCTGCATGTTGCTAAGGCTATTGATGGTTAAAGACTCAGTACCAAGTACCTGGTATGTATGATATAATTTGTCCTTCGCCAGACCATACCTGATATTGTACCCAACCGCGCCTGGTGACTTCTGCCAGTTCAGTTTCACCACGCAGCGGTCAGTTTCCTCACGCACCAAGCTTAGCTTTTCGACACCGGCTGGTGGTTCTCCTCCCCCATTACCAAAAATGCGCAGCCCGGCAAGTGTAAACGT
Organism: Cyclobacteriaceae bacterium; assembly: GCA_035764995.1. Lineage (GTDB taxonomy): Bacteria > Bacteroidota > Bacteroidia > Cytophagales > Cyclobacteriaceae > UBA2336. The sequence goes on from DASTYM010000571.1 coordinate 1,848, forward strand.
TCCATCCGGAACATGATAATTCGTAAATCGAATGTAACGGGCTTTTACAGGCCTTTCCATTTCAACATAATCATGTGGTATATCTGTTTGATTCTGTGTTTTATCTGCCAAGGTTTTCCAGATTTTATTATCTGAAGAATACTCAAGCAGATATTGATAGTAAATACCAGAGGTTCTGCCTAACAACTTTGATTCATATTCATAGTAATTGAGTTGAACGGCATTGATAGAACATTCTTTCTGCAAATCCATAGTGATCCATTCACCTTTGTTGCCGGTTTTAGCGCTCCAGAATGTGCGTATCTCTTCATCTGCCGCATGGCTTTTTGGGTGATCGGCTACTTCAGAAGAAACCTCGACAGGCTTGTTATGCGATAACAACATCCATCCGGGAAATAATTCTTCCGGCCTTGAAACTCTTTTAGCGGGAACTTTAAATGGAAAATCACCGAAGCTTGTGTAAACATGCAGATCACCTTCTTTATCAAAAAAAGCTGGAAACAAACCTAACCTGCGCTCAAACATATGCTTTTGTGAAATTGTCATCGTGGCAATATGCCAGTAGTTGCCATACTTATCCTGAAATGTGCTGCCATGCCCCGCCCCCGCGGCAAATCCTTCTGGCTTATAAGATGCCGGATTATGTGCAGCCAGTTTAAATGGGCCAAGCGGTTGATCAGAAACATACACACCATCGCTGTAACTTTTGAATTCTGTTCCTGGCCCCGCATACTGAAGATAATATTTACCCTTGCGCTTGGTCATCCATGAACCTTCTATCCATGGATTTTCGCCTTGATTATTATAGTCTCCTTTCCGTTCCCATCCGTTAATTTTCTTGTTGCTGTTGAACAAGGCTTGTGGCTGGCTAATCGGATTAAGAGTTTTGGTGTCCAACTCCACTCCGTAAATAGGATTGACATTGGAGCACCCGTAATAGAAAAACAGACGGCCATCCTCATCTAAAAATAAATCAGGGTCAATCATCAGGATTGGAAAAGCAGGATTGGCAACTTGCCACTTACCAGACTTCGGATCGGCTGTTTTATAGATTGTTAATGGAGGTGTAGTTTTTGACGCCATGAAATACAATGTATCATTCATGACAACAGCGGTGGGTGCATAATCTTCGAGCGGAAGATCATCAGTCGAAATTAAATCCCACTTAACCAAATCTGTTGAATGAAAGTATCCTCCGGATTTTGAAGCAAATAAATAATACTCTCCTTTAAAGACCACCATCGTTGGGTCTGCTGCCTCACGCCTGGAGGGTCCATCCAAGCAAAACCGGTAACTCAAGTTCACCGGGTTGCAGATGGTTGTTGGATTCGGATTGACAAGATCAGCGCGCTGTGTAAAGACTGGTGTAGCGGCTAGTAAGACCAACAATGCAGCACCAACTACTCTGTTTAGTTTTTTCATAGAAGGTTGATCTAGTAAATCAATAAATTTAAATACGAATAAACAACATCCAATTAATTCTTCGCAGCGACTGGTATAACCGGAAATAAAAATCGTACTTTTTTGACGAATAAGTGTTATTATTACAATTATAATCTATTGTGAGTAAAACATCAAGGTGAAGGAATGCGCGGATAACGTAATCCTTCAACTAAGTAAAATCGAATCAGAGCATATGAAACCGAAATTTACTTATGGACTTATTGTCAATTGTTTCTTGGCCGTTGCAATCAGTTTCACTCACTGCACTCGATCAACCGAAGCATCGTGGCAAGCGGAAAATGATAAGCTGATTAAACAACATAACTTAACTGTAAGGGAACTTACAGGACTTCCGTATGCAAGTTTAAAATCAAATCTGGAACCATCCAAAGTAACCAGTCTTGATAGTCTGGTTAGCACAGAATTATATCCAGGCGTTAACGCGAGTATGTTTTGGGGAACGGGAATAGTCGTAACAAAACTTCAACTTGCCCCGCATGCAACTATTCCGGAGGAAACCCTGCCTGGCGATCGGATCGTGTTTGTGCTGCTAGGGTCAATTGATCAGCTCGTTAATGGGGCATCTGTAACCATGATTGGTCAAAAAGCAGAAGAACCAGATGGCACTCATGGTGCCACGGCAAGAACTGATTTTGTGTTCCTGGAAAAAGGAAACAAGAGTGCAGTAAGGGCTGGTGCATCGGGAGCCACCTTGATTGAGTTGTATAGCCCGGTGCGACTTGACTACCTGCAAAAGGCAGGCATACAAAATCTGCCAACCGAGGTGGGTGATGTTGAAGCTGCGCTAGTCCCTAACATTTTACCAAATAAGATTTACGATTTGTATGACATACAGTTGACCCAACTGGCCACCGGTGCTTTTTCCAGGTTAGTTTCTCTAAAAAATATGCAGCTGAGTTTTATCTCGATGGATCCGAATTCGGTTTTTCCCCATCATATTCACCCGGAAGAACAAATGATGTTTGTCTTGCGTGGTTCTTGTGATGAAATCTTGCTGGATGGAAAGCAAGTTATGAAATCCAATGATGTAGTGCGCATTCCCGGAAACATGGTGCACGGTGCCGAAATTGGAGAGTTGGGCTGCGATGCGTTGGATATTTTTTGGCCCGCTCGTGCTGATTATTTGGAAAAGGAGAAAGCAAGAATGGAGGCTTATCGTTCCATTATTCCTGAAGGTGCCAAACTGGAACTGGTGATTGATGGAAAGAAAACGAAACCCGAATTGAATTTCAGCGAAGGCCCAAAATGGGTGAATGGTAAAATTTACTTTTCAAACATGTACTTCGATGAAAGCTGGAATGCCGACCCTAAGAAAAGTTCAACGATAGAACTTGACCCAAGCGGTACATATAAAAGTATCACTGAAGGTAAAATGCAGACGAATGGTCTTTATCCCTATAAAAATGGGAATCTTATTGTGTGTGATATGATGGGACATCGGGTTGTGGAGATGACCACAAAAGGGCAGGTAGTTAAAGTACTGGCTGATAAATTCAATGGAAAACCGATTGACGGGCCCAACGATGTAGTAACCGATGCTAGCGGTGGTTTTTATTTCACCGACCCGCAGTTTACCATGGAGCCCACAAAATTCCAGCCTGGCCGAGCGGTATACTATGTTTCGTCCACAGGCAAAATAACAAGGCTCACTGAGCCCAATGAATTTTCAATGCCCAACGGAATTGTGCTGTCACCCGATGGTAAGACCTTATACATCAGTAATTGCTACGATGACGAATCGTGGTTCCCGGTAAACAGCGATAAAGACAATTTCATCTGGGCCTATGATGTGAGTGACGATGGCACCATCAGTAATGGACGCAAGTTTGCCAAATTGTTTCTCACAGGAAACGTACTCGACAGAAAGGGAAAATCTTCGAGCGCTGATGGTATGGCAATTGATAAACAAGGAAACATTTATGTAGCCACCTACTACGGTGTACAAATTTTCAATTCAAAAGGCGAATTTGTTGCCATGATCAACTTACCCTCTTTTCCGGTCAGCCTTTGTTTTGGGGATGCTGATATGAAAACACTTTACATCGTGAGTTATAGTAAAGTGTTTAAGATTCGTACCAACATGGAAGGATTTATAAATTATTTGAAATAATTTTCATTTAACCGGTCACAGGACGATTCATAAATCTTAAAATAATATGAAAAAAATCTTGATAGCCAATCTTTTATTTTCATTAGTAACTTTTACAATGTTAGCTCAATCTCCAAAACAGGAATGGACTAAGTCCAAAGCCAGCAAGTGGTTCAAAAAGAAGGAATACCTTAATGGTTTACAGGCCACACCGCATGAAGCCATCGACAAAGTTCAATTCGCTGAACAGTATCACCTCAATAAAGCATTTTGGGATAAGGCCTTTGCATTTCTAAAGGAAACTGATTTATCAGCCCTTGCAACCGGAAGACATGTTATTGATGGCGACAATGTATTCGGACTGGTGTCTGAAGCACCTTCTAAAGACTATGACAAGACCGCATATGAATCCCATAAGAATTACATCGATTTGCAATTCGTAATTAGTGGCGAAGAAAACATGGGAATAGCTCCATTGGCGGATATTACACTCGATAAACCTTACAATGAAAAAAATGATATCATGTTTTATACAGGCGAAGGAAAGATCTATACAGTACCTAAAAACACCTTCCTGATATTTTTTCCTTCCAATGCTCACCGACCGAACATTACCCCCGGGGGCAATAAGGTAGTTAAGAAGATTGTCATCAAGATTCGAGTAGCCAACACATAGGCTTTACGTTAACGTCAATCATAAAACTATTTCATATGAAGAAAATTACTTTCTCGTTATTGCTGGTGGTGTTTTCTTTTATCGTTTACGCTCAGGAAGCAAAGCCACCCATTGGCACTATTGAGTTTATCTCTGATGAACTTTCCAGGATTATCAAAAAAGATGCAAAAGTAGAAATTGTGGCTGAGGGCTTTCAGTTTACGGAAGGTCCGCTTTGGTTTGATAAAGAGAAGATGCTTTTGGTCTCCGATATTCCTGGCAATACAATTTATAAGTGGACCGAAGAAAAGGGTAAGGAAGTCTTTGTGAAGCCGGGTGGTTACACTGACACCACAAAACGTGGTGGCTTCATGGGACCAAATGGACTCTTACTCTCTCCCGAGGGAAAATTACTGATTTGTCAACATGGCGATCGAAGAATTGCGATGCTGGATGCTCCACTCAGTTCTCCAACCGCAAAATTTGCAACAGTAGCAAGCGAGTATAACGGCAAGAAGCTCAATAGCCCGAACGATCTTTTCCTTTCAAAAAATGGAGACCTATACTTTACTGATCCATCCTATGGTTTTGAAAAAGGGCCTAATGATCCTAAGAGAGAAATACCATTCCAGGGCGTATATAAAGTTGACAAAATGGGGAAGGTAACGTTGTTGCTGGATTCGCTTGAACAGCCAAACGGTATTAGTATCTGGCCCGATGGCAAAACGTTGCTGGTTTCCAGCTCAGGCAGGAAGAAAAGATGGTACTCCTACAACCTTGATTCAAATGGTTTGCTGACAAATGGAAAAGTATTTTATGATGCAGGAAATGAAAACGGACCAGGCGGATGCGATGGTCTTAAAATAGACAAAAATGGTAACGTGTTTGCAGCCGGGCCGGGCGGTGTCTGGATATTTACCAAGACAGGCAAACTCATTGGAAAAATTAAGGTGAATGGCGTATCGGCTACCAACTGCGCTTTAACTCCTGATGGCAAAACACTGTACATCACAGCTGTTCAGTATCTGCTTCGGGTTAAGATGCTTTAGTGTAGCGAAAACTTAGTTCTTATAAGCTCGCTTACAAAAAGCAACGCGTCATTGGTCTTTTCAAAGCTTTTGCCTTGGCGCGGACGGAACGCTTCTACCTGTCTGAACGCCTGCAGTCCGCGCTTGGAGGCGTTGGCCGCTGGGCGGCCAACGCGGGTCAAACGCGGTGTCGCTTTGGCGACACCGCCTATTCGCGCGACTACACCATATCGATGAAATGCAAAGGCCGACCAGCGCGCGCATTCTGCTGACTTTGATAGAAGTACCCGCGACCTCGTGCAGATTAAACAAGAGGCCCCGGGTGAAAGCAAACAACCTACTGCTTCACTCGCGTAAGTTTCATTTCGCCCATTTCATTCTTGAGTTTGATTTCATCATCGCTGACTATTTCTCCGGTATAATCAATGGTCCTGTCATTGACTGAAATTGTATACGAAATATTCTTTCCATCAATTTTTCCCTTCTGCAAGGTGGTTTCCCCAAACTGGGTCTTCCACGTTCCAGTCAATACTTTCCCTTCAACTTTAAAAGTGTAAGTGACTTCAAAGTTGCCGTTCGGAGTTTCACGCGTGCCTTTCCAGGTGCCGTCAATTGATTTTTGAGAAAATGCAGTTAAGCATCCAACAAGAAGTGCCAAGGTTAACAGATTTTTCATAATTGTAGTTGTTTATGTATGCAATAAAATGGTCTAAGTTTATTTCGGGTATTGAGTTATCTCCATTACCAGGTTCGTTTACTCATCACCTTATCCAATTCTTCGCGTGTCATCTTGCCCAGCTCAGGATGCTTATCAAGCCATTTCAAAAAGTCTGTTTTAATAACATCGTTCCATTGGCTGTCAATTTCACCCGTGCTGTATTTGCCGGTGCGCACCATCTCAAAACCAAATTGATCTTTCCGGATCACAAACTCTGATGTACTCACGACTTGTTCGGCCAAATGCGCGGGAACAAACAGAACACCTTCAACAGTAGCGATAACAAGATCTCCCGGCAAGACCATAACATTACCTATTCGAATAGCGGTGTTTAATCCCATCAACACCATTTCTTCAGTAAAGGATGGATGAAAGTCCCGAACAAAAGCATTAAATCCTTTCAGGTTCCTGATTTCTTGTAAATCTCTTGCCGCTCCATCGAACACCACGCCCCTACCCGATTTAGTATAAATAGAATTGGCTAATGTCGCGCCCATGATTGGACCACCGCCTATTTTCCCAAAAGCATCAGCAACATAGAGATCACCTTTTGTAAGTACATCGATCGGCCATGAATTAGTATTACCTTTTCTTCCTTGCTGGGCACCCCTCGCTTTGATGTTCTTTTCCACATCAGGCCGACTCGGTAAATACATCGCGGTTACCGCCCTACCGGTCATGGTGATGTCGTTCACGGTTTTCCAACCGCCCTCATACTGATTGAGGTAACCCTCATTTTTTAGGACAGTCCACGCATCATCAATCATGATGTGCCTGGCTCTTTCCAGGAGGTCATCAGAAATTTTTGGCCGTCCGTCCGCGAATCGCTCGCCCTTCCATTCAGAGGTGAGAAAGATCAATTCATCTTTCGATATGGTTTGCGCGAATAAAGAGTTGGAAAAAGTAGCACAGCTCAATAAGAACAAAGTAACAAGCGTATTCAATTTCATTTGTCAGTAATTAAGGTTAATCCAAGCGAGAAACATCAATCCCCAATCGCTCTTTTAGCTGAGTCAGATAGAGGCTGCGAGGAGTAACATGCTTATCCATCGACTCTACATGACCATTTGGTTTGGTGAGGTCTTGTAATCCTGCATTAAAAATAACAGCGTTTACCCCGATGTGACCGAAGGAAAAGTTTTGCGCAGTGGGTGGTTTTTGAATAAGGAAGTCTCCTTCACAATTCCAGAAGACAATATTTGCTCCAGCCCAACCAATAATGTAATCCCAGTAGCGGGCCGTGAGTGGTGCTTTCACATTGTCGTACAGCGCCCCGTTTACCCACTTGTTGTGTGGTTCACTCGTTGAGTATGGATTCTCCGCTTTGCAATCCAAAAAAACATTGCCACTTGATTCAGGACCTTGCAATACAAAAGAATGTCGCCCCTTCTGAGAAGAACAACGTTGTACCAGACAAAACTGGCCATTCATCTGAAAAGTGAACCGCCTTGCACCCATCCTGATAGACACCGGTTCTCTCGATTCGCAATCTTGTACGGTAATCCACTTGGTGCCCGCATTGGCTTGCACCACACTGCTGCCAAAATGGAGAGCACTCATATTTCGCACCCATACATTTTTGGCACTTGTAATATTGATAAAGTTGAAGTAGTGATTTTCGTCAGAAAAATATTCCTCTCCTTCATATCGATACTTGGAATCTAACTTGTCACGATCCATGTTGCCATAATTTTTTGTTCGCACAGCAGGATCATATTCTGAAATCCCACGAAGGTTCTCAACTCCTACCTGGTCAATGCGTTCATCATTGTATTTAACTA
>DASTYM010000572.1:0-4747 GCA_035764995.1 Cyclobacteriaceae bacterium
AATTGCTCCCGTTTTTTATTTTCCTGATTCCTGGTTTGATCGCGTATGTATTAAACGTAAAGGGAGAATTGACGTTACCGATTAAAGACGGTGTAACAGATTACAACGCAGCCTTCCCGGCTATGGTAGAGCAAATCATGCCTATGGGCTTACGAGGTTTGCTCGCTGGTGGATTACTCGCAGCGCTGATGGCATCATTGGCTTCTGTGTATAATGCTTGCTCCACTTTATTTACGATGGACATTTACCAGAAAATGAAACCGGAAGCGACCGAAAAGGAATTGGTGAACGTTGGAAGAATAGCCACCGGTGTTGTTGTTATACTTGGAATGATATGGATACCGATGATGGGCAGAATTTCCGGAACATTATATACGTACCTGCAAAGTGTACAATCTTACCTGGCTCCACCCATTGCAGCAGTTTTTCTGCTCGGTGTTTTCTCGAAACGGATAAATGCAAGAGGAGCGATGACGTCCATGACCGTTGGCTTTATCATTGGCGCATTGCGGATTGTATTGGAGCTGAACAAAGATTCGCTTTCAGGGTTTTTATATGAATTTGCTACAATCAATTTCCTGTACTTCTGTATACTTCTTTTTGCATTCAGTATTGCCGTAATGGTTGCGGTAAGCTTGATAACAGATGAACCATCCGAGGAGCAACTCAAAGGATTAACGTATGCAACCACTGTGGCAGAAGACAAAGCGAAATCCCGGGCGAGCTGGAACATGACAGATGTAATTCTATCACTCGGAGTTGTCGCGATTATCGTGGCGGTGTTTATGTACTTCTCACCGATTGGCGTTGGGTAATTTCACTAAACCGATGAGATCAATTTGTTTTATTCTAAGTAGTCGTTTTTGTCGGTCAGTATTCTTAAACATGCACGTATTTAACACGTCCTCTAATTTGAGACAGTGACTGTGTGTTGGAAAATAGAATTCACTCTCATCTAAGAATTTTTTTTTGGTGAACATGATAACAAAATCAACATGGTTATTAATTACAATGGCATCTATTTTTGCACTCTTCCAAGGTGTCAAATGGTACCACTCCGTAACACCCGCCATAACTGAAGGGTTTACATTTCCTTGCTTCTTTGTCGTAATAATACTTAGTGAAGATTGCATAGCATGGTCCAGTGTCTGGTTCTAAATTACACCGATCACTTTGTAAACAATCGTCTTTGCACTGAGTTAGTGATTGAATTAACAATACAACTATAATTTTTATATATCTGTCCATATTTTCTAGACCCCAGTTTCTTTCGACTAGTTGTAACATGACGTTGGAATCAAAACAATAGCGTATTTTTCCATGAGCGATTGGCTCAGCGTGGAATCCCTGTGGTGATGCTCACAGCCCGTGCATCAGAAGAAGACTTGTTGCATGGTCTAAGTCTTGGAGTCGATGATTACATCATCAAGCCTTTCAACGCCAGAGAGCTGAAGATCCGGATTCACAACCTGATCACCAACCAGGAGATCCGGAGAGCATGGAAGCAGAAACCTGCCGAAGCCGATGAATTGACACCCCCTGGCCCGGCAGAAGACGAGCTGTTCATGAATAAAGTGCGCGCCTTCGTTGAAGAGCATGCCGATGACGCTATGCTGGGAATCGGAGATCTTTGCGATCACCTCGCGATGAGCGAACGACAGCTCTATCGCAAGGCCGCAACACTTACAGGCATGACACCGGCTCAGCTTATCAAAGAGGTAAGGATGAAAATTGCTTATCGTCTTCTGCTGGAACGAAAAGTTGCCAAAGTCGCAGATCTTGCAAAAAGAGTCGGTTTCGAAAATGCATCTTACTTCTCCAGGCAGTTCGAGGAAAGATTTGGGAAGAGACCAACTGAGATGATTTGATTGAAGTCTGTGTTTCGTCAGCCAGATGAGTGCGCTGCATGCCCTAAGTCACTAATTTCTTCATAACTATCTTATAATCAAATACTTACTTGAACATTGTATAACGTCTATATTAGCAACATTCGCCATTTAGGCGCGGCATGATTAATCCCCCCGGGACGAGTTGGGAGTTGGTACGGTGTTTGTATTTCATTTAAATTACAACAAGATTCCATTGCAACACTCAGCGATTGCAAGATGCTTACTTATCTACAAACAAAATTCATAGAAATGAAAACCCTGACAAAATCAATTACCCATTCAGCTATAGCAGCCGTGCTACTAGTCGTTTTAAACTTCGCATGTAACAATGTCATTGCGCAATTACGGACTCCCAGTTCGGTTGGGAAATATGAAAAAGGTACCGTAACGCTTGAAAACGGTGACAAGATTAATGGATATATATTCATTGATATGATGAATCCTCAGGAGTTTCAAAAAAGGGTTAACCTGATTGACGAGAAAGCCTATGCAGCTTTCAGTGCAGGGGAAAATGTAGATAAATCCGTTGTTGTGTATGACGCCAACGACTTGCAAAGTTTTACTCTTGACAACGGTAAAAAGTTCAAGAAGGCTAAATATGTCAACCTGTTAGCGAAAAGAAAACAAGACATGATTCCGAATAATCTTATGTTGGAAGTAGCTGCAGAAGGAAAGATTACTGTTTTTAAAAAATATCACCACACCCAGGGTCTCGTTACTTCCCATTTACCCGACCGTACGAAAGTTAACGATGCGGATTATGTAAAATGGCAGGAAAACAACTTTGAGATTCTTTCCCAGAAACAAGGTGAGGAAGCGAAGAATATGTCCACCATCAATTTAAAATCTCTCTTTGGCGATAATAAAGCAGTGCTAACTGACTACGCTAAAAACAAATATGGTTTTAGAGATCTTTTTGTGAAAGGACCTGTCTTTGAATCCAGCTTCCAACTCAATACGCTGGAGGCTTTCACCAAAATGGTAGAAGATTATAATAAGTCGTAAATTGTTTGGCGATCAATGGTTCATGGAGCCAGAAAAAATTATTGAGTTTTCAAGAGCGATCAGGCAATCAACGATCAAACGACTTGAACTAATTCCGGCAGGTTTCGAGAACTGGGCCATTTCAGAAAATGCATTGACGATATCTGAAATTGCAGACCATTTAATTGAGGCCGACCATTGGTTAATTTCCAAATTATCGGATACTTCATTAAAGTCATTCAAGGCAGCAAAAGGTAAAATCCATGTTTCAAATCGAGAGGAATACATTCAATTAATCGAAGAATTAAAAAACTGCCTGTTAGAAAAGAATAACTTTCTGAATGATCTCTCGGAAGAGAAATTAAATGAAAGAATTCCAGATGAACGTTTTGGAGGCTTAGTAACCCGGTGGTGGATTATTGTTCGAGGTAACCTGGACCATGAAATTCATCATCGAGGTCAACTTTCAGCATATGTGAGAGTGTTGCAAGACAAGGGTATTATTTTCTAATTAAACAAGCAGATAGTTCGAAAGCGCTGAAAGTTCTGATACGCGTTCCGTCAGCGAAAACTAACTAACTAATCCTGTGAGCTGTATTCCAACTTACTTCTTATGTACAATCAATACTGCGGGTTATACATTTTAGGGTGCGTTTGCTTTTAGCACCCTTGAACTCATGATCGCACCATTGAAAGTAAATCGGTTCAATGCGTGCTCCAGACGTAATCCTTTATTAAATTGCTTATACATCAGATTAATTAAAATATAGTCAATGAAACAGTCGCTCTTACTGATTTGTGTTTTATTATCAATAACCCTGGCAACAGCTCAACAAAATGAAAAGCCTGTCCAGGTTCCGGCAGAGGTTACCAAATCGCTTCAGGAAAAATTTCCTGAGGCAAGTGGAGTGGAATGGAGCCAGAAGAAAGAAAAGTATAAGGCCAAGTTTAAAGTAGCCAAAATAAAACATGAAGTGTGGCTGGACAAAACGGGAGTCGTATCCAAACATCAATACGAAATAAAAAAGGCTGAATTGCCAAAAGCGGTAATCGATGCAGTTGCAAAGGATTACAGCGCATACACAGCCCATGATTGTGAACGAGCGGACGAAAACGGGGTTACGACTTATAAAGTTGAACTTAAAAGCGCTGGAGGAAAGAAGAAAGTAACCTTTAGCGCAGACGGAAAAGTAATTCCAAAAAATGATGACTAGCCCGGAACCCTTATGAATGCAATAGAATTGAAGTGGGAGAGTGGTCAAAAAGGTGCTTTTGTTATCGAAGAAGGTACCGAACGACTCGCGGAAATGGCCATCGGTATCTCAGATAAAAACCTCACAGTATATCATACAAATGTGGCCGATAAATTGAAGGGCCAGGGAGTCGCTCAAAAGTTATTAGATACGATGGTCGATTATGCCAGGAAGCATAATTTGAAAGTGATTGCACTTTGTCCGTATGTTCATGCCCAATTTAAACGACATCCTGATAAATATGAAGACATCTGGAATAAGAATTGGCATCCAACAGGCAATGCGCATTGACAAACCATTTTCATCATGCTTGAATTAGTTATTGAAGCTCGTAAGGCTGCGATTGCTCCCGGCATGGAAGTTCGAAGAATACTTCCATTTAGATTGAAGCGGATGGTGGGGCCATTCATTTTCATGGATCATGGCGGGCCCGTTGGAGTCCGGCCTGAAAATGCAAAGTCGATGGATGTACTTCCGCATCCTCACATCGGACTTTCAACCGTCACCTATTTGCTTGGAGGGCAGGTCACACATCGCGACAGTCTGGGAGTGGAGCAAGTAATTGTTCCTGGCGAAGTAAACTGGATGACTGCAGGAAGTGGCATTGCACATTCAGAACGA
>DASTYM010000573.1:0-12924 GCA_035764995.1 Cyclobacteriaceae bacterium
TCGTAATGGTACTGTTCGTACGCAAACAGGCCGGTAACTAAGCAGGCAGCCATGCCAATCGATAGACCAACCACATTCAGGGTTGAGAATAAAATATTGCCTCTCAGGTTCCTCCAGGCTATGACGAAGTAATTGCGGATCATGAATTTATGGGGTTATGACGCGGTAAATAGAAATCTCAATGCCAGCCTTAAAAACCTTCTATTCAGGGTCAAAATCGTACTTTTCTTAAATAAAAATAAGGGTAGTGCCCATCCATAGAAAATGAAGTGTCCATCCATGGGCACTTTATTGAAGTTTTTCCAGTGCCCCTTCGTAGGTTTAGGCTTTAATGGATGCCCCTAAAAAACCGTTCAAAGTTCTGCTTGCTGACGATGATGAGATCGTGCTGCTGTCGCTGCGTGTTTTGCTTGAGCAGCATCAGATTGAAGTGGTGAGCACACCGAATCCTGAGCGCATTCTTTCCCTGCTCAATGAATCCGTGCAGACTGTATTACTCGATATGAATTATCGATTAGGGGATTCTACCGGAACACAGGGATTATTTTGGCTGAATCGCATCAAAGAAATAAATCCTGATGTACCCGTTATTCCGCTTACCGCATACGGAGATATTTCTCTTGCAGTGGAGACCATGAAACATGGCGCACATGATTTTATAACCAAGCCTTGGGAAAACGAAAAGTTAGTAGCTACTGTCAAGGGTGCGATGGCTTTATATCGTGAAAAGCAAAAAGTAAAGCACCTGACATCAAAACAAAAATTAATCAATGCTACACTAAACAAGCACATTGAATTATTAGGTGAGTCAGAGGTTATCCAGTCGATCCGAAAAAAAATAAACAAGGTTGCATCCACCGATACAGCTGTTTTGATCATGGGTGCCAATGGAACCGGGAAAGAAATTGTTGCGCGTGAAATTCATCGGCAATCCAATCGGGCCGATCAGGTTTTTATCACTGTGGATGTTGGATCGATCAGTGAAACACTTTTTGAAAGCGAATTATTCGGACATAAAAAAGGGGCCTTCACCGATGCCAAAGAAGATCGCATCGGAAGAATTGAGGCAGCTTCGGGAGGAACTTTATTTTTAGATGAAATTGGTAACATTCCATTGTCTCTGCAAACCAAGTTATTGACCGCGCTGCAAAACAAAGTTGTAACACGTTTAGGAACCAACCACCCTATCGAAGTTGATGTGCGGGTGATTTGTGCCACCAACAGCAATTTGAAGCAACTTGTACAGGAAGGGAAGTTCCGCGAAGATCTTTTTTACAGGATCAATACGGTTGAGATTCTGGTTCCATCCCTGATTGAAAGGCCAGATGATATTGAACTGCTTGTTCAGCATTTCTTACAAAAGTTCAAATCACACTACCAAAAACACGATCGCATTATTTCGGATGAAGTGAAAGTAGCGTTACAAAAATACCGTTGGCCAGGAAATGTCCGTGAGTTGCAACATGCAGTTGAGCGGGCTGTGATACTAAGCGAACATCAGCAATTGACATTGGAAGATTTTGGAGTTGCGCGACACGAACAATCAGGTGAACTTATTTTTGACAATCTGAACCTTGAGAAGCTGGAAGCGTGGGCTATTCGCAAAGCAGTTGACAAACACAAAGGCAATATCAGTCACGCAGCAAAAGAACTCGGCTTGTCGCGCGGTGCGATGTATCGAAGAATGGAGCTTTATGGAATTTAAGCGCTTTCATATCGGCATTATTATCCGGGTGTTGCTGTTAACATTCAGTTTGGCTTTATTCTCCTTCTGCTTAATCGAGGCCATGTACTTACGCAGCGCCTATGCCGGTGCACTGGTTGTCATTCAGGTGACTGAATTGATTTTTCACATTACACGATTCACCAGAAACATTACAGTCTTTCTTGAAAGTGTTCGTCAGCGTGATTTTAGCATTCATTTCACGGAAACCAAAAACGACAAGCATTTAAATAACCTCTACGAATCACTCAATGCTTTAACAACCCTGTTCAAAAAAATCAGTGTTGAAAAAGAAATCAAACACCGTTACCTCGAAACGCTCGTAAAGCATGTCTCATTCGGAATCATTTCTTTCGATGAACACGAAAACGTGATGTTGGTGAACGAGGCATTTAAAAAATTGAGCGGAATAGTTGGACTGGAGAAGCTATCACAAGTGCAAGCAAAAAATCCACTATTGTCCAAGGAAATCACCGCATTGCAACCGGGAAAAAAGAAAGTAATCAAACTGCCGATCGACAATAAGATGATTACGCTATCGCTTTATTCCTCTGAGTTCAAGCTAGATGAGCAGGCTTACAAACTTGTATCGGTGCAGAATATCACCAACGAACTGAGCGCTACAGAGATTGAAGCGTGGCAACGCCTGATCAGTGTGTTAACGCACGAAATTATGAACTCGATTTCTCCCATCACTTCACTGAGCAGTTCTTTGCATGAGCTTACATCAAAAGAACCCCCCGATCAGCATTGGAAAACTGTGCATACGGGATTGGATGCAATTAAGACACGCAGTGAAGGTTTATTAAATTTTACACAGCGTTACCGGAAACTCACCCAGGTTCCTACACCGGAATTTCAAACAGTTCAGGTAAACGATTTTATTGGCCACATCATCCGATTGGTGCAACCAGAAATTGAAAAGCGAAGCATTAACATCAAAACAGAAATTCAAGCAGCGAAAGCAACCTTTGATCCGGCTTTGGCAGAACAGGCTATAATTAATTTGATTCAAAATGCTATAGATGCAATGGAGAATACCCCACACGCTTCAATTTTTGTTTCTGTACTCCAACAAAGCGATCGAATTCGTTTCGCCATTCAGGACAACGGGCCGGGTATTAATGCCCAAGATCTCGATAATATTTTTGTGCCTTTTTTTACGACCAAAAAGAATGGGTCAGGAATTGGATTGGCGTTGGCCCGTCAAATTGCAATTCTTCACGGTGGTGAGATTGCTGTTCAATCTGAGTTAGGAAAAGGAGCAACGTTTGTTGTTACGCTTTAAAACTTTCTGAAAAGGGGTACGATCTTTTTTCGCGAAGCAAACAATCCAGCAAGCACTAATAACGAAACTACTATCCACCACACGTAGTACGATTGTGGAAAATTCAGTGGACTGTTATTTCCGGTCAGGATAAATCCAGACCAAAAGTAAGGGTGAGCCATTTCAGGATTCTCACGCACGAAATCCTGACGTGCTAATTGAAGCGCTCGATCTTTTGATTCACCTTTTTTCAAGTGACTGTAAAAACTCACCATGATTTTGGAGGTCGCGATATCCGGAACTTTCCAAAGGCTAATCACGGCAGAAGGTACACCTGCATAAGCAAAGGCGCGTGAAAAACTCATAATACCCTCGCCCCGGTGAAGCTGACCAACTCCTGTGTTGCAAGCACTCAATACCGCCAATTCCGAATTCAGTTTCATGCTGTATAACTCGATGGCTGTTAGGAGGTTTTCGGTAGAATCTGCCTCTGAAAAAACCATCACGGACATCATCGGGTTTTCATCGTTAAGGGATGAGTGCATCGCAAAGTGTAGGATTTTATAATCAGATGCGCGAGTCAGGAAATCAGTTTTATTCGCAGGGTTGAAGACAATAAATTCAGAATTAAACAATTCAGTGATTGAGGCTACTTCGTGTTCTGCTCCCAGAAGCGGTGCCCATTTTTGATCCCTGGCAGCCACCTGGTTGTTTGACCGGCCAGATCCCGATGCAACAAATCCTGCAAAAAAATTTTTAGACTCAGAGGTTTTGCGCTGCATCTGTTCCAGCAGATAGGTTGCAGAGTTCGCATAATGAATCGCGAAGTTTTCGTTCAAAAATACAACCTTCGGATCGCTCGATTGAATCAACACTTCAAAAGGCAAGTACCCAAGCAAACCATCTGGAATGATTGTTAAGGATTTAATTCCGGGGCCCAAATCAGCGAGGCAATCCTTTATCAAAAACTCATAAAACTCTTTTGAGTATTTGAAAAAACCTGAGTCTCCGGTTGTCAGTACAGTCCGGAACTGATTCATCTTCTCAGTGAAATCCGAAAGTATAGGTTTTACTTTCAAATACTTTTTTCCACTGGTAAATCCGGCAATGGCTAGTATTGAGTCGCCAACAAAAAATTCAATTAATGCTTCATTTGGATTTAATAGTTGCTTTTGAATGGTTTCGGCTGAAACAACTGAGTGATCGAACCGAAGCTTATAGTAATCAGGCGCCTCTCGTTTGATTTGCTCAATCAAAGTGCTGTAGTCACGTTTGATCGTTGCGTATCGTTCTCGGGTTCGCTGGATATCATTCGACTTTTCAGTCCCTCCTGCTTTATACAGGGCCTGTTCGGTCAACAACATTTCGGCTTTTAGTTCCTTTTCACGCTCCAGCCATTCTTGTTTGATACCAGAAAATCGATTTACTAATCGGAGGTTTTCCAGCAACAGGTTTCCTTTACTTTTCTCTATCAACGAAACAACATTGGAAAAATATTTCTCTTCACTAGTTATTTCATAGAGCTTATTTGATATCCGGATTCCATCTTCATAGGCGCTATAACTTTGTTCGGAAAGAATGATTTTGTCTCTGTCAAGGCTAAATTCATTAGTCGTGCTGTCAAGTAGCGAGAGAGAGAGTTGGTTTGTGTTTTGGGCTCGTATGAGCAGACCCACATCGTTCGCTGATAATTTTTCCTCCAACCGTGATTTCTTTTGAAGTACACCGAAGAGCTGCCTATTTGAAAATACATTCTGTAAGACAGGATTTCCATCTGCGTTCGGGTTGAAATTCAGCGTTAATTTTTCGATCGCCTTTCCGCAGTATTCAAGTGCCTGCTTTACGTCACCTTGCCCCTCGTACAACTCCGCTTTTCGTAAATACAAATCTGAAAGGAAAAAAGCTTGCCTGTTTTGGGTCGCTAAAAAAAATGTCTCTGCTTGATCATAGTATTTTTTTGCTTCCTGGAATTTGCTCTCAAGAAAGTAAAGACCTCCCAAGGTCTGACTAACCCTTCCTTTGAACTCATTATCAATGCTTGGAAGTTTTAGCAGAGGAATTGACTTTCGCATAGCCCATAACGCACTATCGTTTTTGTTGATTTGTACATAATATTTGGCCAGTGACTCATTTAAACTCAAAGCAGCTCGCGAATAACTCAATGGAGATTGTTGAAGAGGCTTTTGAATGGCTTTATCCGCCAATTTTAGATACCTCCCGGCTTCAAGGTAGTCTCCTTTATCCAGGAACACCTGACCAATATTTCTAAAAGTTACCGAATTGTTCCTGCTTTCTCCCCTGTATCGATCAACGCATTTAAGGTAAGGCAAACTCGCCAAGTATTGATTGATAGATGCTTCAAATTCTCCTCTTCTGGTGTGGATACTGGCGATTTCGTTGCATACAATTCGAATATTATCGCAGACCTCCGCTGACTCCGGCAGTTTCTTATAATTGCTTAATACCTGAGTGAATAGTTGAAGCGACCGAGCATCATCATTAATTGCGAAGTAGTATTGAGCCCGTTGTAAGTCATTTTGCACTTTTCTCAACTGAAAATCTTCGCCAAGCTCAACTTTGTTGACAACCAGGAGGGAATCAATTTTTCCCAAATACTTGCGCCATAATTGAAGCCGGGAAAAGGCAATGCACGAGCCAATTCGTAGTTCATAAATTTGAAACAAAGACGAAGGATCTCCAATGCTATCCTTGGAGGCCAATGTTTCGGCTTGAGTCAAGAGGCGATCTGCCTTTTCAAAATCCACGTACCACAACAAGCGTGCAGAATCCAGCAACTGATCAACTTGCTGGCGAGAATCCTGGCCATACAACGAGTTGGAAATGCCAACAAATAGTATAGCCAGAATTATTCTTGTCATGGGGAGAAGTAATTCAATTCGGTTAATTAAATCTAATTGTACCGTCTACGATTTCTATATTATACGTCACTTCAAACCTTGGTCCGCCCGGATTAGATATACCTGAAATTTTCAAAACATGCCTTCCTGTTATTCCAGGCGGAAGCGCAAATAAATCGACACCGACAAAGGGGCTGGGCTCAACTTTTATACTCGTACCGTCAAGAGAGGCCTTTGCCTCCATGTCGGTGACTGCAGCAAATTCAGTTTCAACTAAACATTGACAGCACATCGCATTTGTATCAGAGCATGGGCAGCAAGGATTAATCTCTTTTGCCACAATAAATTTCCCTGACTTGCTGCTTATCGAGTATAATTTCTCATCATAATCCCACAATTTTTTCAAATTACCAGCCTTTGTTGTTTTGAGTAATTTTTCGCTCGCAAAAATTGTGTCAATGGCGAGTTGAGCGAGAGAAATAACTGTTTTGGTTTTTTCTTTTGGTGGGCCTTGCTTCGCTTTTTGTGAAGCTGTATCGGAGGAAGGTGATGGCAGTTGCGCTGTTTGCTTATCTTCCTTTGTCGCACAATTTGCCAGTAAAGCAAACGCAATAATGTAAAGCCATTTAATTTTTTTCATAGCACAAGGGGTTTGGGTTTAAGTAGTTTGGTCTAAGTAATTAAAAGTTAAGAAAAATAAGGCGAGTTTGTTTCACTTTACAGGGGTAAAGTTTTATCGCTTTCACAATCAACGCGTTAATATAAAACAAAATGAACCTGACTACCAGTTAGCCAGGTTCATAACAAGTTGATCCTTTATCTAGAGGTAGTGCTTGTCGGTTAGATTTAATTGAAACCTTCCTTTTTTACTGTGAGTTTAGAGTCCTTAATGGCCAGATCAAATTTTACTTCGCCAACGTTGCTCCTCATTACCATTGTATATTCTCCATTGGCAATTTCAGCAGCATTAAATCTAAAAATGTTCAGACTATTGATTTTCTCATTTGTTGCTTGAATTGACAGACCCGCTTTCGATGTAAGAATCAGCCCTTCAAGATCTCTCGGACCAATAAAATCTCCTGTAAAGTCGTAGTCTACGCATCCGCAGCAGACTCCATTACATGGGCAGCATGAATCCAATACTTTAATAGGTCCTTTCTTTTTTGTCGTATCTGATTTTGCAAAAGTAGTCCAATCAAAAAGTTCTGATTTAAGTCGTGAATCAAACTCACGCAGGGATTTTAAATCATCTGCCCAATTTGGATCATTTGCTGTTGCAGGTCCGTGTTCAATCAAAGATTGAACACCTAGTTCACTAATAGACATCACCTTGAAGTCAGTGGAAACTTTAGCGTTCGAGAGCCGGTTTTCAGTTTCTGAGGTTTGGCAGCTCATTGCCATGAAACCAATAGCAATGATGCCCAACATTAAATTCTTTTTCATAGTTTAAGATTATTGTTGTCCAGAATCTGTCTGGTACAGTTTTATGCAAGGGCTCCTTCTGCATGAACTCAAGTTAATGAAATTTTTGCTTTGCATATTAAATTGTTTGCCATCTAGCTTTCACCGCTAACACACTGTAAACCTGACCATTACTGGCGGTCCAGTTCGTACCGAACAAGTGTTCGATAGTCACACCTAAAATATTTTTTTTAAAAAACGTTTGGAGTATTGGGCCCGATTGTCATTATATTTGCAACACGTTCTTTAACATTATTCACTTATCAAGAAAGGCAGAGGGATTGGCCCTGTGAAGCCTTGACAACCTGTACTGGATAATATTCAGTAAAAGGTGTCAACTCCAACCATGACGGTACCGTCATGGGAAGATAAGTCAGATAATCGCTTCGAAAATTTCTAACAGAAAATATTCAAAAGCTCTTCTGATTTATCGGAAGAGCTTTTTTTTTACCCCACCCGACCTCCCCTTCCCGATAGCTATCGGGAGGGGAGGGTTGGGTGAGGTAAAAAGAGAAGCGTTCCGATATGCGTTCGTGGTAAGTGGTTTTAAAATTTGTAAAACTAAAAACACTAAAATACCATGAGCAACGCAACAACCAACCTTATTCACTCTGTACCTGTTGATGAATTAACAGGCTCCATCTCCGTTCCGATTTATCAAACTGCTACCTATGTGCAACAAGCACCGGGCGTTAACAAAGGCTACGATTACGGTCGTTCCAACAACCCTACACGCGCGGCTCTTGAAAAAATTGTAGCACAACTTGAAGGCGGAAAAGCAGGTTTTGCTTTCGCAACAGGGCTTGCTGCCATCGATGCTGTTTTAAAAACGCTTTCGACAGGTGATGAAATTGTTGCTGTGGATGACATCTACGGTGGTGCTTACCGCTTGTTCACACACATTTATCAGAAATTCGGAATCAAAATTCATTATGTAGACACTACGAATGCTGATAACGTAGTGGACTACATTTCAGAAAAAACAAAACTGGTGTGGTTAGAGTCTCCGACCAACCCAACGCTAAAAGTTTCTGACATTGAACGAATCGCCTCCATTGCACATGCCTACAAAGCGCTTGTTGTGGTAGATAATACATTCGCCTCACCAATCGCACAAAAGCCGCTTGAGCTGGGTGCAGATATCGTAATTCACAGCGGAACTAAATATTTAGCGGGCCATTCGGATTTAGTTGCAGGACTTGTTGTGGTGAAGACCGAGGAACTCGCTGAGAAAATCAAGTTCATCCAAAATGCCGCTGGCGGAATTTTAGGTCCTCAGGATTGCTGGTTAACCATTCGTGGTATTGAAACCGTTACGCTTCGTGTGGAGCGTCAATGCAAAACTGCATTGAAGGTTGCCGAGTTTTTAACCACGATCGAAGATGTGGCAGAGGTATTTTACCCTGGGTTAGCTACTCACAAAAATCATGAGCTGGCTGCTAAACAACAAAACGGATTATTTGGTGGCGTGATTTCATTCTCACTCAAAGAAGATACCGAGCAAGCTGCCATCGACTTTGTTACGTCAACCAATTACTTCAAACTGGCTGAAAGCTTAGGCGGTGTGAAGAGTTTGATCTGCCACCCGGCACAAATGACACACAAATCAGTACCAGTTGAAAAGCGTCATCAATCAGGTGTGAAGGATTCATTGATTCGCCTCTCATGCGGAATTGAAGATGCTGAAGATCTGATTGCTGATTTGCAGCAGGCGTTTAAAAAAGTGAAGAAAAAAGTTGCTGTAGAGGCGTAAACAAAAATTGTCATGCGAAAAAAATTAACATTAGGGCTATTTGGGTTTGGATGTGTAGGCCAGGGATTATACCATGTACTGGAAGAAACACACGGACTAAAAGCCGAGATCAAAAAAATATGTGTTAAAAACAGGGACAAGAAACGCCCGCTGAAGGCTGATCTGTTCACCTTTCAGCCGGAGGATGTTCTCAACGATCCTGAAATTGATGTCGTTGTCGAACTCATCGATGACGCAGAAGTGGCATTCAAAATTGTGAAGGCGGCTTTGCAGAATGGCAAGCACGTGGTAACTGCCAACAAAAAAATGCTGGCCGAAAATCTGGAGGAAATTCACCTCCTCCAACAACAGTACGACCGCTCCGTTTTGTATGAAGGCGCGGTATGCGGAGCTATTCCGATTTTAAGAAATCTGGAAGAATACTACGATAACGACTTGCTCACGGGCATTGAGGGAATTTTTAATGGCTCTACCAACTACATCCTGACAAAAGTATTTGATGAGAAGCGATCATACCTCGAAGCACTTAAGCAAGCTCAGGATTTGGGATTTGCCGAATCCAATCCAGCGCTTGATGTGCAGGGGTTCGATCCAAAATTCAAACTCGTGATTGCCATTGCGCATGCGTTTGGAGTTTTTGTGAAGCCTGAAGATGTTCTCAACCTGGGCATCGATAAAATCTCTGATCTTGATTTACAGTTTGCCCGTGAACGCGGATATGCCGTGAAGCTTATTGCTCGTGCCGTTAAGTCTGAAGGTAAAATTTTCGCATTGGTTGCTCCACAATTTATTGAAAGTGAGACCCCGTTCAGTGCGATCAAACACGAGTACAATGCAGTTCAGCTGCAAGGTGCTTTTTCTGATAAACAGCTTTTTGTAGGTAAAGGAGCAGGCAGCTATCCAACAGGCTCTGCTGTTCTTTCCGATATCTCAGCGCTCACCTATGACTATCGATACGAATACAAAAAGATTCATCAGCTTCCGCTGAATACTTTTTCTGATGATTGGTCAATTGAAGTTTTTGTTCGTTTCCCGCATGGAGAATCCGTATCAATCGGAGACTTCAAGAATTTCAAATCGGGCTATGCAGCGAGCGGGCAACAATACATGGTTGGTCAAATCAGCTTTAGCAAGTTGAAAGAATGGTCACAAAACGAAAATATTGGAGTAATTCTGGCTCCCAGTGCCAGTTTCGTTTCAGAAAGCAGTTCTAAACAAGTTAATGAAGTAGCATACGCGGTTGCATAGAAACAAAAAATGATTCAGTATTTTTGATCATGTTTTTGTACAACGTAACCGTTGGTATTGATACGGACATTGAGCAAGCCTGGCTCGAGTGGATGAAATCAAAACACATTCCTGATGTGATGAACACAGGAATGTTTGTTGAATACAAAATCTATAAAGTACTGCACGATGATAATGAGGGAACAGTTTCATACAGCGTACAGTACTTTGCTACTTCCTTGGAGCTCGTGATACAATATCTTGAAGTATTTGGACCGGCCATGGCCGAAGAGCATCGGCAAATGTTTATTGGGAAGCACGTGGCGTTTAGGACTTTGCTGGAGGAGGTTTGAGTTTCTTTATATTCCCTGTCATCGCGGACGGAAGGTGCGTAATGCACGAGCGAGAGCCCTGACTGCCGTCAGGCAGGCGCGATCTTTTGACGGGTTAATTCAACTCACCAGGAGATCGCGGGTCACACGCCATACCACCCGCTTGCTGCCCGCGATGACATGAGCCTTTACATGTTGCGTTCAGGAAGCTATTGAAAATTATCTCAATCAATCAATCAATCATTCATTCATTATTTCCCTGTCATCGAGGACGGAAGGTGCGTAAGGCACGAGCGAGATCCCTGACTGCCGTCAGGCAGGCGCGATCTTTTGACGGGTTAATTCAACTCACCGGGAGATCGCGGGTCACACGCAAATACTACGCGCTTGCTGCCTGCGATGACATCGTTGCATTCCGAACACTTTTAGAAGAAATTTGAACATTTCTCGCTACAGGATTGTTCCCCTAAACATCACCCCCCCCTTTTTTTGCTCATGTTTCACTAAACCCGTGCAGCTATGAATGCTAAAAAAGTTACTCCTGAGGAAATTCGTCATCTCCATTTTACAAACGAGGATGTTCTGTCAACCTTTGATGACCGATTTGAACGACAACATAAATTGCGAACAGCGATGGCCCTCACCAACGCACATCACGAACAAATTAGTCTATTTGTAAAATTAGCCAATGGCGAATTGGTCGAGGTTTCGTCTGACCTGATTGACTATGAAGTTGATTATGTAGAAATACATGGAGGGATTGACATCCCCATAAAAGCAATTGTAGATGTTGGGGTATAATAATTTGCCCGTGATTATTGTTTGAGAATTTTTTTATATCAGTTGATTCCAGACTGCAGTTGATCCATTCGCCATCCAGTTTCGCGTTGAAAATATTTAGGACTTTGTTGGAAGAGGTTTGAGTCTCTTCCTAACACACTATATTTCGCTGTCATCGCGGACGGAAAGTGCGTAAGGCACGAGCGAGATCCGCAATCTTTTCATGGGTTAATTCAGCTCACCGGAAGATCGCGGGTCTCGCGCAAAATACCACCCGCTTGTCGCCCGCGATGACGTTACCGATTTAAAATCCTTTTTATATCAGCCGCTTCCAAACTACAGTTGATCCACTCGCCATCGAGTTTAGCGTTGAAATATTTCTTGTAAAAATTGATTGCAGGCTCGTTCCAATCCAATACTTGCCACAGCATACCAGTACACTCTTCATCTAATGCGTGCTTCATGGTGCGGTCAAAAAGCAATTTCCCGATTCCACTGCCACGCTCTTTTTCGGTTACAATGATATCCTCCAGGTAAAGACGTTTGCCTTTCCATGTTGAATAGCGCCAGTAGTAAATTGAGATTCCCACAATCCCTCGCTCATTCTCCGCGACAAAGAGGCCGTAAATCGGATTGGGGCCAAAACCGTCTTTTTCCATTCGCTCAACGGTGTTCGTTACCTCATGTGGAGCACGTTCATAGAGGGCGAGTTCTTTAACAAGCTCGAGTACGCGAGGTAAATCCTGTTTTGTGCCGCTGCGAATGGATAGGGATGTCATAAAAAAATTCCGGATTCTAAAATCGAGGTGAAATTACTACCAAGATTCCAGAATCCAGAATCAATAAAAAATAATCTTACATTTTCTCTTTCGCTATTGGCGGGATCACATTCATATTATACCACGCAAAAGAATAATAGTCGGCTATCATGTCGATGCTCTTGGTGATGTTGGATGAACCGTGCGCAGAGTTCACATCAACCCGGATAAGAACGGGATTTGTTCCCGCCTGATTTTCCTGGAGTGTTGCAGCAAACTTGAAGCTGTGTGCGGGCACCACTCGGTCGTCACGATCAGCAGTTGTTACCAATGTTGCCGGATAATTTACTCCTGGCTTCAATGCATGAACCGGTGAGTATGCTTTCAGGTATTCAAACATTTCTTTTGAATCTTCTGCTGTTCCGTAATCGGTAGCCCATGCTGCTCCAATCGTAAATTTATGGTAGCGCAACATATCCATTACACCTACCTGAGGAACCGCTACTTTGGCCAGGTCAGGACGTTGAGCCATCACTGCACCGATCAATAAACCACCATTTGAACCGCCATTGATTGCGAGATAATCACTGGATGTATATTTTTCATTAATCAAATATTCACCGGCAGCGATAAAGTCGTCAAATACGTTTTGCTTTTTCATTTTAGTACCAGCCAGGTGCCATTCTTCTCCATATTCACCGCCACCTCTGAGGTTAGGTTGAGCATAAACGCCACCGTTCTCTAACCACACAATTCTTGATGTGC
>DASTYM010000574.1:0-6889 GCA_035764995.1 Cyclobacteriaceae bacterium
GTGCATCACACCTTTTGGTTTGCCCGTTGTTCCGGAAGTGTACATGATCGTGAGTAAATCATCGGCAGTCCAGTTGTGTGTTATTTCTGACGGATTAAATTTATTTACCCAATTTTCCCATTGATGTGTTACACTGATTCCGTACAACGAAACCCCAATACGAATGATGTTGTCAGGAATTCCTGATTTCTGTGATTCAAAATTGTCAAGCTTGCCAATAATAATTGCCTTCGCTTCGCTGTGCTCCAGAATTTGTTGAATTGAAGGAGCTGTTAACGTTGGATAGATTGGAACCGAAACATAACCGGCCATCATAATGGCGAGATCGGCCATTACCCAATGCGCACAATTTTTGGAAAGTAATGCAATGTTGCTGTTTTTGGGCAGGTTCAGGGAATGGATTCCGCTAGTAATTCGCCTGATTTCATCCCCAGCTTGTTGATAAGTCCACGTTTTCCACTGACCGTTAATCGGTTGTCGCAGGAACAGCTGTTGCGGAATTTCTTTTTCCCAGGTTAAAAATTGTTCAATCGGACTGGAAGCCATGGAAGGGGAGTTTGGTTAGCCCCGATAATTATCGGGTTTACAATTTACGATTTCAACCTTCAGATTAAAATGATTTCTGTGGTATTCGTCTGGTGAGAAATCGTAAATCGTAAATCTAAAATCGCAAATCTTGTATACCTTCGCTGCATGACTGATGCACCTAAAAGATTATTTCTGCTGGATGCGTACGCGCTGATTTATCGTGCTCATTTTGCGTTCACTAAAACTCCCCGGATAAATTCAAAAGGAATCAATACTTCCGTTCCTTTCGGATTTACTAATACATTGTTGGAAGTGTTGCAAAAACAAAAGCCTTCGTATATCGGAGTAGCGTTTGATACTGCCGCCTCCACTTTTCGGGATGAAATTTTTAAAGAGTATAAAGCTACTCGACAGGAAATGCCCGAAGATATCCGCTATGGCGTTCCGAAAGTGAAAGAAATATTGCGTGGATTTAATATTCCGATCCTGGAAATGGATGGCTACGAAGCCGATGACATTATAGGTACACTGGCTAAGCAAGCCGAGAAGCAAGGCTTTGAAGTGTTCATGATGACACCCGATAAAGATTTTGGTCAAGTAGTAACAGATAAGATCAAACTTTACAAACCGGCCTACATGGGCAATGCGGTGGACATTATGGGACCAAAAGAAGTTTGCGCCAAGTGGGATATTGAAAATGTGTCACAGGTAATTGACATGTTGGGATTGCAAGGCGATAGCTCAGATAATATCCCAGGCATTCCGGGGGTTGGACCGAAAACTGCGGCCGATTTGTTGAAGCAGTTTGGTACCGTAGAAAATGTAATTGCCAATGCGAGCCAATTAAAAGGGAAACTGAAAGAACGTGTAGAGCAATTTGGTGAGCAGGCCATCTTATCAAAAACACTCGCTACGATTAAACTTGATGTGCCCATCAAATTTGAGGAGGAGAAATTAAAATATTCTGGCCCCGATGCAGAGAAACTGAAGCCCATTATTGAAGACCTGGAATTCAAAACCATGATGCCACGGATTTTCAGCAACGTACCCGGGCAAACCAGCACCTCATCAGCACAGGCGCCAAAAGCATCACAGCTTTCCATGTTTGGCGGAAGTTCGAGTGCGACAACAAATGAAAGTGAGACAACAGTTGAGGAAGGCCCTGGAGAATTGAAAACACTTTCATCTTCCGCCAATTACAGGCTCATTAATTCAGGTGAGTTAAGAAGCGGACTTATTGAAAAATTAAAAACCCAGAAAGAATTCTCTGTTGAAACTGTTTTTGATCAGGCTGCTTTAGCCGGATTTGCTTTTTCTTTCACAGCAGGTGAGGCGGCATTTGTTCCAGCTGATAAAAAAGATGCAGCTAAAATCTTACAAGAGCTTCAGGAGATTTTTTCGAACGATAAAATTGCCAAAACTGGCCACAACCTGAAAGCAACGTTGCTTGCGCTGAAGGAATTTGGAGTGGAGGTACAGGGCACTGTATTCGACACCATGGTGGCTCATTATTTAATAGAGCCGGAAGGCTCGCACGACCTCGGAATTTTAACAGCCCAATTTGTTGGTTATCAATTATTGAGTGAAGGTGAGAAATTCCAGCAAGCCTGCGAACGGGCCGATTTGGCGCTGCAACTCAAACAGAAACTTTCGAAAGAATTGGAAAATCGCAGGCACAGCAAGCTGATGCAGGATGTTGAAATGCCTTTGATGAAAGTGTTGGCTGCCATGGAGTACGAAGGTGTTTCGATTGACGAAAAAGCATTATCCAAAATGTCGGAAGAGCTGCGAAAGGAAACGGAGCAAGTACAGCAAGAAATTTACAAGATAGCCGGAGTAGAATTTAATATTGGTTCTCCAAAACAGCTGGGAGAAATTTTGTTCGACAAATTGAAACTGGCCGATAAAACCAAGAAAACGAAAACTGGTCAATATGCCACAGGTGAAGAAATATTAATTAAGCTGGCTGGTGAGCACGAGATAGCAAAAAAAATTCTGGATTATCGCGAGTATGAAAAATTACGCTCTACCTATGTAGAAGCATTGCCGAAGATGGTAAGCAAACGCGATAACCGCATTCATACCGATTATCGCCAGGCAGTAGCAGCAACAGGAAGATTGAGTTCAAACAACCCGAACCTTCAAAATATTCCGATCCGCACAGAAAAAGGAAGACAGATCCGCAAAGCCTTTGTGCCGAGAGACAAGGATTTTCTCTTCATGTCGGCCGACTATTCTCAAATCGAATTGCGCATTGCAGCATCTTTCGCGAAAGACGAAGTCATGATTGATGCATTTAGAAATAAAAGAGACATTCATACCACGACTGCTGCAAAAGTTTTCAAGGTGGCGATTG
This sequence comes from Cyclobacteriaceae bacterium, assembly GCA_035764995.1. Lineage (GTDB taxonomy): Bacteria > Bacteroidota > Bacteroidia > Cytophagales > Cyclobacteriaceae > UBA2336. The sequence continues at coordinate 2,885 of DASTYM010000574.1, forward strand.
AAAAAGTAACTCCTGACATGAGGCGCAAGGCAAAGGAAGTAAACTTCGGAATTTTGTATGGAAGTACTGCCTTTGGATTGTCGCAGAACCTGAATATTTCAAGGACGGAAGCTGCCGAAATTATTGAATCATACTTTAAAGAGTTTCCAGCCATCAAACGCTATATGGATAACTCCATTTTGCAGGCCCGCGAGACAGAATTTGTGGAAACAATTCTGGGAAGAAGACGCTACCTCCGCGATATCAATTCAAGAAATATTACCACACGCGGATTTGCGGAACGAAATGCTATCAATGCACCCATTCAGGGAAGCGCAGCTGATATTATTAAGATTGCCATGGTGAACATTCATCGGTGGCTGATAAAAGAAAAACTGAGAACGAAAATGATCATGCAGGTGCACGATGAACTCGTGTTTGATCTTCACCAAGAAGAAGAAGCCATAGTGAAAGAAAACGTTCGGAAGTTAATGCAGTACGCAGTGCACCTGGAAGTACCCATGGAAGTGGAGGTAGGTGTTGGCGCAAACTGGCTTGAAGCTCACTAAACAATAATTATGAAAAAAATTTTTATTCTTTTACTTGTATTTTCTCACAACCTGATCGCTCAGCGTTCATGGCCCGATGAACTCATTCTGACGCCTGAGAAATCAAATTTCGAAAAAACCTCCACGTATGCGGAGGTCATGTCATTTCTGAATTCGATAAAATCAAAAAGTAGCGAAGTACAGATTATTTCTATGGGAAAGAGTCTGGAGGGAAAAGAAATTCCGGTAGCCATCCTTGCGAAACCAGCCATCAAATCAGCCGAAGAAGCTAAAGCGAGCGGCAAGCTTGTTATTTACATTCAGGGAAACATTCACGCTGGTGAAGTAGAAGGAAAAGAGGCTGTAATGATGTTGATGCGCGATATATTGTTAGGCGACAAACATTATTTGCTCGACAACCAGATTATTCTTTTCGCGCCAATCTATAATACCGACAGTAACGATAAGATGGGCAAAGACACCCGGCCATCACAGGATGGCAGTCCGGTAGAAGCCGGTCTTCGTGCCAACAGTCAGGGATTTGATTTGAACCGCGATGGAATGAAAATGGAAGCATTCGAGACAAACGGATTGTTCCAAAATGTTATTAACACCTGGGACCCACAGATTTTTGTTGATCTCCACACAACCAACGGAACCTGGCACGCCTATAATTTAACATGGGCACCCAGCTATCATTTTGCCGGAGAGGTCATCACTTACGATTACACCATGAACATGTTGAATTCAATAACGAAGACGGTCAAAGAGAAAAATGACCTCAACTTTGGTCCTTATGGCGATTATGACATTAAAGAAGCGTGGCCTCCAAAAAATTTCTACACCTATAATCATCATCCGCGTTACCTCGTAAATCAATTTGGACTGCGTAACCGCATGGCCATTTTAAGTGAAGCATTTGCGCACGAACGTTTTTATGATCGGATTTATTCGACCCGCACGTTCGTTTCGGAAATTCTCGAGTTCACAAACTCACACGCCAAAGAAATAATTACCACCAATAAGAAAGCGGAGGAGCAAGCTGTTAATCAAATTCTTTCTAACGCAGGTAAAGTAAAGAAAGGAGTAAGCTTTAAGATGATTCCCCAGGACACGCTCAACAATTTTCCAACATACGATTACATCTCTTACAAGAAACCAGACGGATCAACCGGATACTACAAAACCGGTAATTTGATCCATGTTGATGGCGTTGTCTACCATGCAAAGTTTAATGCTGAAAAGGAAAGCACGTTACCTCGTGGATATGTGATTCCGGCATCGTTTACTGCCGTCATTGAAAACCTGAAAAAGCACGGTATACAGGTTACTGCGCTTACTAAAGCAAGAACGTTCGAAGGAGAGTCATACCTGGTTGAAAAGCATGATAAGGCGGCCCGGGAATTTCAGGGCCACGCGATGGTCAATATTTCCGGAAAATTCATTGCAGGAAAGAAGTCATTTAAAAAGGGAGATTATTTTGTAGACCTGGCGCAGCCGCTGGGCAATCTTGCCTTTTATTTATTGGAACCTGAATCAGATGACGGTTTCGTAACCTGGAATTTCTTTGATTCGTATCTTGAGAATGCAGGAGTTAAAACGAAAGCTGTTGAGTACCCAATATTTAAGTATTTCAAATGATTACAAAAGAGACCCTTGAACAGGCGCACGAACGCATTAAACCTTACGTGCATTACACACCGGTTTTAACGAGTGCAGCAATCAATGAAATGGCAGGCTGCAGTGTTTTTTTCAAGTGTGAAAACCTGCAAAAAATTGGCGCTTTCAAGGCACGGGGCGCTATGAACGCTGCCTTGCAATTAGCGCCAGAGCAACGAGCTAAAGGAATTGCAACTCACTCTTCCGGCAATCACGCTCAAGCCATAGCACGTGCCGCTAAAATTTTAGGAATCCCTTCCTATATCGTTATGCCTCGAACGGCTCCTGAAATAAAGAAGAAAGGAGTGCGTGGTTATGGCGGACAAATTTTTGAATGCGAACCGAACGTGCAGTCACGCGAATCAACGTTAGCTGATGTGGTTGCAAAAACAGGAGCAACAGAAATTCATCCGTATAATAATTATCACGTTATTGCAGGGCAATCAACAGCAGCAAAAGAACTCATCGAAGAAGTTCCGGGACTGGATTTTTTGATGGCACCTGTTGGAGGTGGCGGATTGTTAAGTGGAACCCTGTTATCAGCAAAATTCTTTTCACCCAAAACAAAAGTAATCGCAGGCGAACCAGCTGGGGCCGATGATGCTTTCCGCTCTATGCAAAGTGGAAAGATTGAGGCATCACAAGCTAACACCATTGCTGATGGATTGCTCACATCACTTGGTGATAAAACATTCCCGATCATTCGTGATTATGTTGAAAAAATAATTCCTGTTACGGAAGAGGAGATCATTGCTGCCATGCGAATGATTTGGGAACGAATGAAAATTATTGTGGAGCCGTCAGCGGTTGTCCCGTTTGCGGCCGTGTTAAAAGAGAAGAAGACTTTCGAAGGAAAGAAAGTTGGAATAATTCTTTCTGGAGGAAATGTTGATCTCGCCAAAGTTTCGAACTGGTTTGGTAATTAAGGAATTTTAAGAGCATCACTATGAAAAAGTATTTTTTTCTGTTGCTGCTTATCGGATGCACAACCCCCAAGCAGCAACAACCTGACCCATTGCAAACCGTAAAAAATTTTATAATCTGGTATGGGACTAATTATCAGGAAGCGAATTCTTTTGGCCTCGTAAATCAAGGTGACAGTGCTTTTTACTCCGTCAATTTTGAAGAGACAGAGAAATATCTGGCGTATTTAAAATCCAGTGGTTTTGTTTCGGATGAATTTCTAAGCGGATTCAGAAAGAAATTTTCGGAAGCGCAGATAAACTTTGAGAAAGACCCAATGAATGAAGGCCCACCGTTGGGATTTGATTATGATATCGTTCTTCACACACAAGAGCCCGACCTGGTGATTGAAAAGGCAAAGAACCCAACGATCATTTTTAGTTCGATCAGAGACAATGAAGCTACCATTAGCCTGGATGTAGAAATGAAGCTGGAATTTAAGCTTACGCTGATCGATGGAAACTGGAAGATCAATCGGATTGACCCAACGGAGTAACAATGTCAAACTGAAATCAGACCATGGAATAAACTCTTTGCAACTTTTGCGTCCCTGCCTACCGGCAGGCAGGTTTGCGTTAAAAATGTTGTCGCACACTGATGCAACAGAAACCGATTCTCTCGCACCAGGTTTTGCGCGAATATCGTACTTAAAAAGAAAAAGGCCACGCAGGTACGTGGCTCGATTTATTTTTCTATTGACGATTACTTATAAAGCATTTGCTGTAATGGTAACATAAAATTTTGATACCACATTAAATTGAATTGGTGTACACGAAAGTGTACCTACTGAATAAATGTTAGCCTGCTTTTCATCCAGTAATAAGTCGCTCAACGCTTTGAATTGAGCAGTGTTAAT